>JAKQCH010000546.1 GCA_029573825.1 Spirochaetota bacterium
TCCCCGCTTTCAGGGTTATCACTGTGTCCATATAGATAAGGGCGTTTTTTTTACTGATAATGACAAAAAATATTTCAAAAATTTAAAAATTTATGTTATTATATATTTTTTATCACAATTGATGGCACGGGGAAATGATCAGATATTGTGTATATTTGTTGTTGATTATTTTTTTACTCCAGAACGGCGGAATAATGACACCTTCAGCTTCAGCACCCATGGAGCGGGTCTTTGCTGCAGCCGTTGATGATAATAATGAAGGGACAGGTGACGCTCCCGGGGAGGAGAACGTGCTGTGTTCCTTCAAATACATAATATATTTTTTCTGGTATGCGTTCTGTGCCGTGCTCTTCGCGGTGGTTATGGTTATGGACACGGCAACGGGATGCGGTCAGCATTATACAAAAGATTTTTATGACTGGTTCAGGGAAAACACCGGCTCTCTGGAACGGTTTTTCCGACGTGTCGGGTGTAATTAAGAGAAAAAGATTTCCTTGAAAAAATGCTTGTAATCAGGCTTTTTGTTCATATAATCAACAAATCTTTCATAAAAGGTTGAATGCTATGGCTGAAAAGGGCAAAAAGGGACCGTCCGGAAAACAGAAAAAAGACGGTCTCTCCGCCGGAGTTCCTGAAACCGGAAAACGGGGAACGAAAAAAAAGGACATTGAAAACAGGGCCCACTCCCGTCTGTACGGAAATGGCGATGAGCCGGATAATCCGGACCAGGGACATGAGGAATTGCCCGCCGGCGTTGCGGCGGAAGAACAGGGCGCGGAAAACCCTGAGGAGGCAACAAAACGCAGCCTTCCGGTACGGGTGCTCCTGAAGTCATTGAAAATTCTCCTCCTGTGGCTTCCGGCGGGTATTATTACCCTTCTTGTACTGGTTCTTCTCGGGGCGAAGCTCTACCTGTCGCCGGAACGTGTGGAGCGTCTCATCATTGAAAACTTCAATAATAAATCCAACGGTGAAATATCCCTGAAGGTCCGCGACTTCAATCCCTACGGCGGGTTCAGGTTTGATAATATTCTCATCAAAAACGGCGAGGAATTCAACAAAACAAAATTTGTCGAAATTGAGAAACTGGTATTCCGCTACGGCCTGTTTCAGATGCTGATCGGGAATGTCCGCTTCCCGGAGATCGGCATATACAAGCCGAGGATATATCTCACTGAGAAAAACGGCGTGTGGAACGCCGCCAGGCTTATGAAACCCGGGACCCCTACTCCGGAGGAAAAGGAGGAACCGGAGGAACCCGAAGAGCCCGAGGGACCGCCGTCAAAAGAGATCAGCCTCCCGATTTCTGCGGAGTTTCTCTTTAAATTTATTCTTGATGATCTGCGCGTTTACGCGGAGGGCACGTCAATGCGTTCCTCCCTTGAGGGGCTTTCCTTTGATGTCGATATATGGGTGCCGCCGTTCAAAAAAATTCCGAAGTCCATACAGGCGGTATCTCTTCTCGAACGGATGAAGATACAGCTGAACCCGAAAGAGGAAATGCAGGTGGTGTTTACCTCCCGCGAGGCGGAGGTACAGCCCCCTCTCATTCTGACATGGAAACTCCTGTATAAAAAGAAGACGGAGAATGAAAAAGCGCAGTTCGCAAGCTCGTTCAAGTTCGGGACCTACCGGACGCCGGTGCGTTTCAAACAGCGCCACCTGGGGCCGCTGAATTTTATGGTGTCATACGACATGCATTACGAGCCCCTCACCGATTATCTCAGCATCAGCCATCTCGGAGTGGCGTTCGCGGGAAGGAAGCTTCTGAACATCGCGGGAAGCGTGAATGAAGTGAGCACCGCGCAGAAATTTTCACTGCGGATGACCGAGAGCGATATAAATCTGAATGAACTCTACCCCTATTACCGCCAGGTGACCGGAGACAATTCCATGCGGTTCGGGGGATCAGTGTCGCTGTATCCCCTAACCATTACCGGCGACCCGAAGGATGTTGATGTTGACGGGGAGATAAATCTCCGGAGAATTTATTTCCGGCAGCCCGGCGTGGAGGCGCAGATTCCTGCGCTGTCTCTGGGGTATTCCGTGCGCAAGCGCGATGCGGACATGAATTTCGCCGCGATGATGCGCATGCCGCACCTCTTCTATGTGCTGGACAGAAGCAGGTCCGGCGATAACGGCGCTGTCTTTTCCATTAACGCCTCGGCGTATAATAATTTCGAGCGCCTTGATATTCACCGCATGACATGTAACTTCTATAACCCGGTCTCCCGCGAAAGCGTGCTGAACATGGTGATGGACGGAAAGCTGCGGCTCAGCCCCGGTCAGTCGGGGACGGTGTCAATTCCAACCTTCAGGTTTTTCAAGGAACCCCTCGTGGCAATGGTGCCGCCGAAGCTGAAAAAGCAGATTGACGGGATTCCCCTGAAAAAACCGGTGAACCTTACGCTGAATGCACAGTTCAGCAAGGGGAAAACGATTCTCATCGCAGCGCTGGGACTTCTCGTGAAGGTGCCCGACTTCAATATCCGCGACCTCGCGATGAATCTTTCCATGGAGCAGAATGACGCGGCAAAGCGTCTGTATGTGCGCCGGTTTTCCCTGGGGAGCAGAGAGCGCAACCTGAACGTCAGTGCCGGGGGTGTCCTCGATATGCGGAACACTCCGGGGCCTGCAACGGACCTTTCACTCAGGGTGTCCTTTGATCAGCAGAAGATGGTTCCTCTCTTCGAAGGGTGGAATCTTTCAGGGAAGCTGAACCTGAATACCTTTATCAAGGGCGACATGAAGAACGGCAAGGCCTTCGGGTCAGTCGAAATTGCCAACCTCAATGTGAACAATAAAACGGCAATGACCTCTGTTACGGACCTTGACCTGAACTTCCCCTTCGAGTATTACCTGACTCCGAAACCGGGGGAGTCCCGCATCGCGGTGGACAAGAGCACCATCATTGACAACCAGTATTTCCGCGGGGAGAAAAACTTTACTATCAAGTCAATCAAGGCGAAGCATCCCAAGCGGGACTATGCCTTTGAGTACATGCGGGACTTCGCTGCGACGATGTTTTTCCGCAACAACACGTTCGAAATTGAAAGTTTGAAGGCCTATGTGATGAACGGGGCCCTCTACGGGCGGAACATCCTCTTTAACCTTATGGACATGAAGCCGAAGAACATGGAGTACCGCCTGATACTGGACATCACCAATGTCGATATCGGCATGCTGGATGAATATGATCCGGAGAAAATTTCTCCCGCGAAGCGGACCCGCGATGCGGAGCTTTCCCTGAATGCGAATTTTATTGGGAAGGGGATAATCGGGAAGGGTGATAACTTCTCCAAGGAACTTGACGTGAGCGGGTATATCAACATCCACAAGATCGGAGAGAAATTTGCCAACCGTCTCCTTACGGGACTCAGCGAAGAAAAGAATACATCCACCCTGGGCGGTATCGGCCAGTGGGTTGTTGATAATACCATGAAAATTAAGGGATTCAAGTTCAATCTCGATAAGGGCCTTATGTATGCAACGGTTGCTTTTTCACGGGGATTGTTCGGTTATGGTATCGGGATCAAGGACGAGAAGGTGCAGTTTGAACGAATCCCGATTCAGGATTATCTGAGAAAGATCAGGGAGGAATAATACTATGAGATTACAATATATCGAACTGCTGTGTGTACTGGGTTTGGCACTGCCGCTTCTGCGGTGCGCTTCCGGCACCATACCGAGCTGTATTGAGATCGCGCCGCCGGAAATAAATCTCACCAGCCAGAAAACTGTGGTGGAACGGCACATCGTGGGGGACTACAAGGAACTTGAACGGGATGCCTGGATTGTCTCATCGGTGCAGACAAACATGTCCCGGCGTACCGTGTCCCGGGACAGGGTGCTCTTTGAGGCAATGTCGACACGTGACTCACTTCGCCAGAAAATCCGGGAGTTCAAGGATGAAGGGGCAGTGGGTGAGACCAGTAAGGGTTATCTGAAATATATCGGCACCCCGAAATACCAGCGGGATGCCGCCCTGCGGAGCAGCCTTATGGGTGTTGTCGATCAGGAAAATCAGGCGCGGAAGACAATTTTTCAGCGGGTCCTTGTGAGGTCCGGAAAGAAGGTTCCTTCTGAGCGGGATATCGATGAGTTCGGCAGCAGGTTTGCCGGGGAACAGCGCGCCTTCGCGAAGGAGAATGACTGGATTCAGGATACTTCCGGCAGATGGGACAGGAAATAGCTATGGGCGGGAAAAAATGGTGTAAGGTCTGTATTGCTGTTGTTCTCTCGGGGCTCTTCGCCTGTTCCGGCAGCAGAAGGGATGAAGTCGTATTCAACTATGGAAAAATTATCCGGGAAAACTATCGCCAGGAAGTGGGTAGAATTGTACCCGTCGCCATTGAGCAGTCAACGGAGATAGACGGTGTCTTCAGCGACAATGAGCTGTATTTCTTTTTCGCCTCTGACAGGGACCGGGGAAATTTCGATATTTATCTCAGAACCCTGACCGGTATCACCACGGTGCGCCTCACGGAGCACCCTTCAAAAGATTCATCTCCGGCAATTTCTCCCGACGGCAGGCACCTCGCGTTCGTATCGCAGCGCGAGGACCCGGAAGGAGACATCTATGTGGTGCGGATTAAACCGAAGGAGCTTATTGCACGGGCAGCAGAATCGGTAAGCGGAAGTCTGGGGATAGATAAAAAAGCGAAAAACATAACACAGTTCCTCGATCCGGTTACTAAGTCCATACATATCGTGAAGGATGCCGGCCCTGCATGGTCGCCGGACAGTGAGCGTATCGCCTTTTCCTCAACGCGGGGCGGTGTGGAAAATGTGTGGATGGTTGACCGGGACGGACAAAACCTTCACCAGATTACGCAGAAGGGCGGTATGCACCCGTCCTTTTCACGGGACGGGAAGCTGCTGACGTATATTTCCTACCGTGAACGGCAGAATAACGGCGACGTGTACGTGTATGATATCGCTTCGAAGTCTGAGAGGAAAATTACCGGTACGAAGAGTATCGAAATGTATCCCGTGTTTCTCGGGAACAACACCGAGATTGCCTTTACCAGAATTGACCGCGACACCAATGGTGATGGTACAATCAATCTGCGCGATAATACCGTACTCTATTACCGGAATCTTGGAACAGGGGATGAGTATCCTCTGACACTGTATTCCAACGCCTCCTTTGCTCCGCGCTGGTCTCCGGTGCTGAAGGTGCTGAACAGCACATACGACGATGTCCTGATCTACTCCGATCAGATCGGGCAGAATATCAATATCAACATTATCCCGTCAGCCGGCGTTATCCCGAAGCGGAACAATGCCGCAGAGCAGTATGAACTCTCGGAGCGGTACCTAAAAGAATATAATGATGTCGAGCGCTACCGGTTTTCCCTTGAGCGGGTGTATCATTTTTTCGGACGCCGGAGCGACGAGAAGTCTGTTGTGTTCACATCCAAGGCCCTTGTTGACGCCGCCCGTGATTATGTCAGGGGAAAGGACCTGAACGGTGCGAAACGGATGGGTACATACCTGAAAAAAATGTCCCACGAGGAAAAGGATTATGCGGGAATATCCGCACACTATGTACAGCAGGTCATCACGGGAGGCCAGGGCGACGGCATATTGCGGGACGGGATAACAGCCCTGTCACGTAGTTCCAAGAAGCAGGGGTATGTGCCGTATCTTATGGAAGATCTCGGTGATGAGTTTATGAGGACCGGACGCATGAACAACGCCCTTCAGGTGTTCCGCGATATCAAACAGAAGTATCCCAAATACGGACGTTCGGGTGAAATTAACCTGAAGATCGGTGTCGCTTCCTTCCGGACACCGCGGAACAGAATTCCCGATGAATACCTTGCTGTTTTTAAGAAAGGCAACATCTACCAGAAAATTGACGCGATGCAGAATATTCTGGATG
>JAKQCH010000471.1 GCA_029573825.1 Spirochaetota bacterium
TATAACCGGGGTATATGCGGGTGTCGCCCCTTCACAGCTCTTCTGAATAGAACATTATTTTAATGTGGGCCCACAGGGACTCGAACCCCGGACCTACTGATTATGAGTCAGCCGCTCTAACCAACTGAGCTATGGGCCCAACGATCTGTGACACATACCATCGGCAGAGCCTGCGTGTCAAGAAAATATTTCACAATGCCGGGTAAAACCGGCCTTTTTGGCAATTTTACACATATTCTTTAACCGGAAGATATTGACTTTCCTGTAAAATCATACGGTAAGCGTCCTTTATGTTATCAAGCAGTTCATCAATGGTCTTACCCTGGCTGAATACTCCCGGGACCTCTTTTAATTTGCCCACAAACCAGCCGTCATCTATCCAGTATTCAACAGTAAAACTATTCATACCACTCTTCCTTCAACAACAATATACTGCCACATAATTATACAATACCAATAAAAAAATAAGATTCAAAAATTAAAGAGACAAACATCTCCATAAATATTACACATAATGTAATGTCAGGCCATTTTTAAGACCTATTATTGTCAGATGAAGTTAAATATAAAACAACACATACTGGCCTTATTCCACTTCAAAGTCCGCGAGATACGGGTTTCGGGAAAAATTCCTTCCATAATAGAAATCACGCTCATTGATCTCAATGGCATCATTATAGGCCTCAACCACTCCAACCACATGGACAATGGCGGCAACCACGAAAAAGAGGCCCGCGATTACCATTTTCGATTTCTTTTCCGTCCCTTCATACCCGCCCCTGAACGCCTGATAGAGATAATATCCGGAAGCGCCGTATGCGGCACCGGCGAGAAGACAGAACCCGACTCCCTTGAGGTCACGCCGGAGATAAATATGGCCGCCGCCGGGAATAATGAGAGACATCAGACACGCAAGGCGCGGGTCCTTACTCTGGTGCTGCTGCCGGCGATCCCGCCGCTCAGGGACCCTGCGTGAAAATTCTTCGTTGGATGTCCGGGGCTGCACCTGACGCCTCCCCGCCTGCTCCTCCACGGTGAGAGAATAGGCCCCCGGCAGAACAATGCAATTGACCGCGAGTAAAAACACAACCACGAGAGAGGTTGCCCGCATGGAACAGCCTTTTTTAACAGGGAATTTCTTGTTATCTCTACTATTCATATTTTACCTCATGTTCTCATCGGCAATACTGTAGCAGACAAAAAAATAATATCAAGCATATTTTTCAGCCGTTCAACGGCACATATATAAACGCATAACGTCACATGAAATACTTTCCCGAAAATGCCGCGGAATTTTTCGCACCTCCGGAAAGCATCACTCAAGCAGAGAAACCCGGTTCCGTCCTTCAGCTTTTGATATATAGAGCGCTTTATCCGCACGCTCCACCAGGGTTTTGTTGTCAATGTCCCTGTTTTTATCATACTGGGTCACGCCAATTGATATTGTGACACTCAGGTTTTTCCCGCTGCAGACAACCACGGACTCCTCCACGCTCTGGCGTATCCGCTTTGCCACCATCGTCGCCTCCCTGAGTTCCGTGTTGGGGAGGATGATAGCGAATTCTTCACCGCCATACCGCGCGGGAATATCAAGCTGGCGGACACTTTCCTGAATGACCCGCGCCACCTTCACCAGAACCATGTCGCCGCAGGTGTGGCCGTATTCATCATTGAAGACCTTGAAGTGGTCAATGTCCATCATAATAAGGGAAAGCGGCGTACCTATACGCCCCGCGCGTTCCCGCTCCTCCACAAGGGCCGCCTGAAAAAAGTGGTGAATCTTGAGCTTGGTCATCATGTCAGTGGTGGCCATCTCGTAGAGGTAGGCATTCTGGATCGCGATACCCGCAAGGGACGCTATATTGAGAAGATACTCCTTTTCCCATTCCTTGAACTCTTCACCGTTTATCCGGTCACCGAGGAGGATAATCCCGTTGAGCTTTCCTTTTCCCTTCAGCGGAACAACAAGGGTCGGGTCAATGATTTTCATGGTTTCAAGGGACGGGTCGTTTCCCACCATATCGATAAGTTCTTCCAGGGTGTAACACCGGGTAGTGTCCTCAAGGAGTTTTACAATTTCTGAATCCGGCTCAAGTTCATACTCGATGGTGTGATCAAGATCAAATCCCTTGTAGTTCCGGTGAAACACGAACACATCATGATCAATTCCTTTCTTCAGAAATATCCCCGCCCGTATGAGCTGCATGTGCCCCATGCAGGTAAGAAGAATGGAATCTATCAGTATATTGTATTCCAGGGTAGAATTGAGCCCCTTGCTGATCTCAATGAGCTGCTTGAGATCATAAATTTTTCTCTCATAGATTTCAATCTCAACAGGTACTTTAAAATCGTAATCACTGTCGTTATTTTGATTCATCAATCATCCTGACACATGTTAATGGAAGTCTGTCAAAAACCCCATTCATTATTTATGGAAAACCGAAAAAGCCTCCCCCAGATCAATCCTTCCGTCATAAACGGCCTTTCCCGTAATGCACCCTGTAAGTCCCCGTCCCGAAAACTCATCCAGACGGCGGAGATCATCCATGGAGGATATCCCCCCCGATGCGGTGAGCCGTATCCCGCCGCTGTAAGAGAGCACCTCGTCTATGGCGGCAAAATTTGGGCCCGTGAGCATCCCGTCAGTGGAGATATCGGTATAGATGATCTCCCGAATGCCTTTTTTTTGCAACTCTTTTATGTAGTCAACCGCCCTGACATCGGACACGTTTTTCCAGCCATGGGTTGCAACCATGGAATTCTTCGCGTCTATGCCGATAACAAGGTATTTATCGTACTGCGCCACGATATCGGCGAATTCATCCTTCAGCACCACGGTGCCGAGAATTATCCGCGGGATCCCGGCATCCACATAATCCTGTATCGCCTCCGGGGTCCTGTTGCCGCCCCCTATTTCAATAGGAATGGAAACTGACTGGGCGATTTTTATCACCAGGTCACGGTTCACCGGATACCCTTCGAAAGCGCCGTCAAGGTCAACGACATGTATCAGCCGCGCACCCATATCTTCAAAACGCTTTGCCATGGAAACCGGGTCATCGGAATACACTGTTTCCCGTTCCGGGTCACCCTGGATCAGCCGCACGCATTTTCCGTTCCGTATATCTATCGCAGGTATTACGAGCATGCTTTCCTCACAAAATTTTCAATAATTTTCAGACCCACGTGATGGCTTTTCTCAGGGTGAAACTGGGTCGCGATAACATTCCCCTTCCCCACGATGCAGGGAAACGTCACACCGTACTCCGCCTCTCCGATCACCCATGCGGGGTCCCTCACTTCGGGATAATAGGTATGGATAAAATAAAAATACGACCCTGAATCCACACCGTCGAGATACGGCGAT
The DNA here is from genome assembly GCA_029573825.1 of Spirochaetota bacterium. GTDB lineage: Bacteria > Spirochaetota > UBA4802 > UBA4802 > JAGODF01 > JAKQCH01. Next base: position 3,368 of record JAKQCH010000471.1, read on the forward strand.
TCCTGACGCAGCGCCACATTGTTCCACCCCATGTGGGGGACCTTGAGGCCCGGCGTCCTGAACTTCACCACATCTCCGGGGATGATATCGAGGCCCTCTGATTCCCCGAACTCCTCGCTGCGCGAGAACAGGAGCTGAAACCCAAGGCATATCCCCATGAACACGCCGCCGCCGCGGATATACTCCTTCAGGGGACCAGTCCACCCCATACTATTCAGGTGCTCCATGGCCATTTTAAACGCACCGTCCCCGGGAAGCACAAGGGCGGCCGATGACGCGATCGAAGCGGGATCCTGAGAGACACGCACATCGCCGGTATATTTCTCCACTGCCTTCACCACGGAGCGGAGATTGCCCATCCCGTAATCGATAACCGTAATCACGCGATGGTCCCCTTGGTGGAAGGCACCGCGCCGTCCAGCGTCTCGTCAATACGCCATGCCCTGAAAAGAGCAATGCCCAGTGCCTTGAAGATTGACTCATGTATATGGTGCCGGTTTTCCCCGTAGAGCTGGCGTATGTGAAGATTCATTTCGCCGTTGTCCGCAAAGGCCCGCAGAAACTCAAGGGTGAGCTCCTCATGGTAGCGGTTAATGTATCCCGAAAGTTCCGCGCCGCTGTACTGAAAAAAGGAACGCCCCGAAAGATCCACAACGCACTGCGTCAGGGCGTCATCCATGGGGATCGAGGCCTCGCCGAAACGGGTAATCCCCGCCTTCTCTCCCAGGGCCCGCTTAAAGGCCTTCCCGAGACAGATGCCGATATCCTCCACAGAGTGGTGATCATCCACGGCATGGTCCCCGCGGCATGCAAGATCAAGGAAAAACCTTCCATGGCGCGACATGGCATCAAGCATGTGATCGAAGAACGGCACCCCGGAGACAATACGCGACTTTTCGATTCCCTGCAGCACCAGTTTCAGGGTGATGTCGGTCTCGCCGGTTTTTCTTGTAATAACAGCCTTGCGTTCAACAGTTTCCATCATAGCACTATATCAGCTCCTTATGATCGCTTCATGAAAAATTCGGGGGACACGGGAAAAATCGCAGATTGTACACTCAGAATTCAAATCCGATGCTGAACAGGATATCCCTCTTACCAAAGCGGTTGTAATAATACGGCCACGCGTAGTCAAGCTTTAAAATTATGAGGGGATATATCGTAAACCTGAAACCGAACCCCATGTCCGCCTTGAAATCATCGAACTCCCCGGTCTCCGGATCGCGGAACCGGTACTCATTGTCCCAGGCGGAACCGAAGTCCGCGAAGAGCACACCACCAATCCCCCTGATGGTGAAAAACAGCGGAAACCCGAACCTGATCCCCTCAACGAAAATGAACCGGAACTCCGCGTTCCCGAGAAACATGTTGCGCCCGTAATACTCATAGAAGGGATGCCCCCGGAGCGAATTGAACCCTCCAATGTAATACTTGAAATACTCACTGTCGCGCCCGTATATCTTCCCCCCGCTGCCGCGGAAGGCGAAAATGTACCGTTTCCCCACAAGGAAGTAGCGTCGCAGGTCGATATCGACACTGGAATAGACAAAATCCTGCCCTGTCACATCGAATGACTGGGTGGCCTGGAATCGCCCCCTCATGCCGTCAAGGGGCACCATCATCCCCCAGAGTACATTGTCATAGTTCAGCGCCAGTGATACCTGGTTCAGGTTGGCGTACACATCGGGGCGCCCGCTTGACCGGTAGTAGTCCCACTCGTACCGGCTTGATGACATGGTCGCGGTGAAGCGGAAAAACCGGGAAAAAGGATAGCTTGCCAGAAAAAATCCCCCGTACCGGTCAATGGAACGGGTGTCGGAATAGACATTATGGATAAGGCTGTTGATGCCGGTAAAGACGTCCGTGAGGGTGTAAATGCCGAAAATTGGATTCCGCTGCCGGAAAACACCCAGCCCGAAGTCCCAGCGGTGTTTGAGATAGTAGTAGGCGGCATTGTAGTCGGTGTTGTCCTGGCCGCGGTATCGAATATAATTTCCCGTCACCACAAGTCGGTGGTCACCCATGTGATCGGAGACCCCCACCTGGGCGAAGCTGGTGAACACGCCGCCGCTCCCCCATGACCCCGCAAGGCCGAACACCACATAATCGGCGCTCATGCGGGGAAAATACTCATCGATGACAGAATCGCTGAAATCAATATATGGCGTGGGGAACTGCGGTTCGATATGTTCCGTGGCGCGGGAAGTATCGGTTTCGCCGGGGACCGCGGCGAGGTTCCGCATGAAAATATCATACCCCAGGTTCTGATACGCCACAAAGGCCATTCTGCCGCCGTCAGGAAACCACCGCGGATAAAAGGTGCCGCAGAGCACATTGGTGAGCATTTCATCAGTCCCCGCCGCCATGTCGTAGCGGTAGATGTTGTAGATGCCGGTGCGGTTGGAGACGTAGAGCAGCTTCCTGTCGTCGGCGGAGAGGTCCCCCTGGAGGCTGCTCCCTTCCTTATCCACAAGGATCGACCGTTTCCCGGAGGCGAGGTCAACCTTGAAAATCCGGAATCCCCGCTGTTCGATATTGCCGCCGCTGTTCCAGTTTGATGAAAATATCACGAACCTGTTGTCCGACGATATGTCCGGGTTCCTGTCGCAGAACTTATCGTCCGTAATACGCCGGAGACGGTTCTTCTCAATGTTGTACAGGTAGATATCGGAGGACTCGTTGTCCTGGCCGGAAAATACGAGATGGTTCCGGTCTTTCGACAGCACGGGGTCCTTTACCCCCCGGAGTGGAAGCGCTATTTCACGCTGGATATCGCCCTGTTTCGGATCAATGAGGAACACCACGTCCCGGCCCCTCGACTGCGCCACGAAGCAGATGCTCTTCCCGTCGCCGCTCCAGGTGAGGTTGTTGCTCATCAGATGCATCCCTTCAAACTTCGAACTGGTAATCCCCCGGAGCACGGTCCGGATTTCCCGCTTCTTTTTCTCTTTCTTCTTTTCATCGCACTCGATGATCGAAATACTGGAATAGATGTCCCTGTTGGTAAGGTACGCGAGATGTTTTCCGTCAGGGGACACCGCGGGAGAAACATTGTAACTGCTCTGTGTTTTCTGGTGAAAGGTGAGCTGCTCGCCCTCCTCTTCGTCAAACTTTCTTCCCTTGATGATCGGGAAATACTGTTTTTTGTAATACCGTATCCATTCCAGGCTCAGCTCATCCAATGATTTTCCGGTATGAATCTTCACTGCCTGTTTGAAGTTGATGTCCCGGGCGTCCCGGAACAGCTCCCCCAGGGCGTAACGGCCGTAGGTCTGCTCAAAGAAGCGGAAGAACGACTGCCCCTCCTTGTAAAGAAGATACCCGCTCTTGATCCTGAACATGGTAAGGTCCATCAGGGTCGCGTAATGATTGTTGAAGAGAATGTCCCGCATGATCATGTCGCAGGTTTCATCAATTCCCACTGAAAAGTATTCCGCCATACCCTCCATAAGCCAGAGGGGGATACTGCCCATGGACAAATGGGACGCCCGCTCTCCGGAGGTATCATCAAAGAGTATATTGTACTGAAACGCGTGGGTCAGTTCATGGGTAAGGACATGGCGGAACTCGCTGTAGGAACCCGTAAAGGGCACCACCACCCTGGTTTTGAGGGACTCGGTAAATCCCCCCACCCCCTCCCCTAAAATAGTCATTATTACATTGTTTTCCTGAAAATCGATGTGGGAAGGATAAATCACCACAGGAATTACCGTGGTGAGCTCATGGCAGAGGTAATTGGCGATGTGAACGTATCCCTCCTCCACGACCACTGCGGCATAACGGGCAAGGCCCTCCATCCCCCGGGGATAATACACATCGAAGTGGACTGTCCGCAGGATGTTCCACCGGAACACTTCCCGGTTCACCTTGTTTTTCCCGAATCCGTAGAGGACAGCGGGGGCGGAGAAAACCAGCGCCGCCATGACAATAACGGCCGATGCCCGCCGGCGCATCCGCCCCTTCCGGATTTTCCCGGCGGTGCAGCGGGAATTTCCGACAGATTTTCCTGTATGTCCT
>JAKQCH010000510.1 GCA_029573825.1 Spirochaetota bacterium
AACCTTTCCGTTTTTCCGCACAATTATAGTGGGGGTGTGGCCGGCTTTCGCGCTGGTCAGTTTCCCTGTTTCGATGTCAATATGGCATACCGTTGCAGAGATGAAATAATTATCAATCTTTTCTGATAAAAGTTCATACAGGCCGTACAGTGTCTCCCGCGGTTGTGCAAGGGTGTTCTCCCATCCGCTGAGAGACATCTTTACCATTGACGCGACAAGCGCTGCCGCGACACCGTGTCCCGAAACGTCAGATGAAAAATCCTATACTTTTATCCTGCTCTGAATACTTAATATCGAGAAAGTCCCCCCCGATCCCCATCATCGGCTTGTAGCGGAATGCGATTGTCATTTCATCAAATTCCGGGATCTCCCGGGGGAGCAGCGCTGTCTGGATTTTTCCGGCGAGATTGATCTGGTGTTCCAGTTCGTGCTTCTGGGCCTCGATGATTTCGGTCCGTTCCTTTACCAGCGCTTCGAGGCCGGCATATATTGATGAAATTTCTATTGAAATAGCAGCCTGTGAGGAGAGCATTTTCATTACCGTAAGGCGTTCCGGAGCAAAGGCGCCTGAAACAATATTATTTTCAATATAGAGAATTCCCGTAAGATTATTCTGGTAAATAATCGGGGTGCACAGAACTGAACGTATATTGTTTTTCACGATATAGGGGTCGTTGTTGAAGCGGAAATCTGCCGCGGCATTATCAATGATGATATCCTGGTGTGTCCTGGAAATGTAGTTGATAATTGATACCGGAAGCCCCGGGGTGCGCCCTTTGCTGTCGGTGTAGTCCTCGATGGGAATGGAATTGAGAACAGTGACCTCGCTGTTGTCAGAGAAAATTTCAGCATCAATAAAAAGTTTTGACCCCTTTTTCAAAAGCAGTACCCCTTTCTGCCCGGCGGCATTTTCCAGGGCAATCCGTATAAGGCTTTCCACAAGTTTTTTTAGATGAATTTCTTTCGCAATTGTGTGAGCCGATTTAAGGATGGAGGACAGGTCGATTATAGTGCTGTATATGCCGGATGAGTCTGACAAACTTGCAGTCTCATTGTTCGCAATAATTTGGGAGCTCACCGGTTGTATCGATTTGCCAAACATTTTCTGGTGTTGTTCCTTCTGTTTTGTAACTTTGCTTTTTGCTCCCCACCTGCTATATGCATTACATGCTCTGAGAGAATACATTTCCGAGATGGAGCAGAGTCCGCTTTCATAGGAAAAAAATGAAGCGAGTTCATTTGCGAGGGCTTCGTACTGGGTAAAACGGTTGGTCTTTGCAGATTGTATCGCTTTTTCAAATAATTCCAGGGACTCTGATATTTTCCCTGCGACCCCTTGCCGCACCGCCTGAAGGATAAAGTATTTGTGCTGATAGTTTTCCGGTGAAGAACGTGCCCATTTCATGATTTTTTTTGCGGATTTATTTGCTATACGAAGCAGAGAGATTTTTTCTGTTTTTCCTGTGTGCAGCGATAAGAGGGATGCCCCCAGGGCATAGTGGAACCAGTATTCGGGAATAAAAAACAGGCCCATCATGGAATCAAGATATTTTTTCCCTTCCCGTGCAGCGTCTATCGTGTGCCGGTAGTTGCCGGAAAAATTACACAGCATCATTTTTGACACGGCGTAGTGACCAAGAATGGTAAGACTTTCAGAATTTTTCCATTCGGGTATGATACGTTTCTCGTCAAATATTTCTCCTGCGATGCTGGTGCTGTCATTATTTTTTTTCAGATCAACGAGATTGATGACAAGCTGGTACATTTGCTCGAAGGACTGCAGCGTATTGAGGAGGTTCAGCTTCTTCATTACAGGATAATATTTATTGTATTTTTCAAGTACTTCTTCCAGGGGCTCGCCGGAGAAAAATGTATTGATCAGATAATGATGTATCGCGTATGAGGCGTAGGTAATATCTCCGGTTTCAGCTGCATGTTCGTATGATTTCAGAAGAAAAGGGAGATCTTCGCGAATGTGGCGTGCCCAGTGACTTACGCCGACGCCGTAAATGAAAAACACCTTACTGGCAATCTGATGCCCGTCACTGCGGGCTAAAACCTTCAGGGCGATCGCGCTTAACCGCATGATCATGTCAATGTTGCCCGTTATCTGAAGAATGATTCCCGCAAACATAATGTATGCGTATGACGCGTAGGGTGAATTGCCGTTTCTTACAGACA
>JAKQCH010000254.1 GCA_029573825.1 Spirochaetota bacterium
TGTGGGGGGCATTGTCCGGCACTGCGAGGAACAGAGTAAGGACTATTTTTCACTGACCATCGGGGAACTGAAATCATTCTCCCCTGAGTTCGGGGACGACATCATCGAATGCCTCAGCCCGGACGCTTCAACCGAACGGAAGCTCTCAAAGGGAGGCACTTCACGGGGAGAGGTGATGAAGCAGATAGTGGAATTGAGGAAATTTCTTTCGGACAAGAAATGATATCGACACAAAAAAAGGAAAATACCCATGGTTGATGCCATAACAGGAGAATCAAGTTTTTCAGCGCTCACAATTTTCCTGCGGCTCCTGTGCGCCGTAGTAGCGGGGTTTGCCGTGGGGTTCGAGCGGGAAAAACGCTACCAGCCGGCGGGCCTGCGGACACACATGGTCCTTGCCCTGGGGGCGGCCGTCATCATGGTGATGTCAATTGCCCTCCCCATTCAATACCTGGACACATTCCCCAACTCGGACCCCGGGCGCCTTTCGGCGCAGGTAATCAGCGGCATCGGGTTTCTGGGGGCCGGGGCGATTTTCCGCTACGGCTTCAATGTGCGGGGGCTCACCACTGCCGCCTCGATATGGACCACCTCCGGGATCGGCCTTGCCTTCGGTGCCGGGCTGTACATGATCGGCGCACTCGGCACCGGGTTTCTGATTGTGATCCTCCGGCTCTTCGGTTTTGTTGAGGAGAAAATGATGGAGCGCAAAAACATGCGCGTCCTCACCATTGTGTTTCATCCTAACGGCCTCGATGTAAAGATGATCCTCAATGCGATCCGGGACTTCGATCTTTCAGTCCGGGAAACGCAGATCACCGAATACATCGAAAGCAACACTGTGGAGCTCCGCATTACCTGCCGCGTCGACGAGGACATGAGCATCCGGAAACTCTTCACCGCAATCAAGGCCCTGGGGAATATAAAGACATTGCGGATAGAGTAGTTTTAAGCCGTACAGGAAATATACGCCTCCTTCATCTCAATTCAAAAATAATGAACTTGACATCAACCATAATATGGACCATATTATGGTCATACTCCGGAGGTACGCATGAAACTACATGAGTCTGTAAAGCCGATCAGCTATTTGAAAGCACATGCTTCCGAGCTTATCCGGGACATTTCTGACAATAAGAATACAATTATCATTACCCAAAATGGTGAAGCAAAAGCAATTATCCTTGATCTGGAAAGCTATGAAAAGATGAAGGACAGTCTCGCATTGCTGAAAATGCTGGCCATGAGCACGAAAAGCAAGGCCCGGGGGGACTACAAGCCAATAAAGAAAGCATTCAGCGATATCCGGTATCGAATAAAGGAACATCATTGAAATATACAGTAGTTATTATTTCCGAGGCAGAGAATGACATCCTGGATATTTATCAATATATAATACGACACGATTCTGCTGCTAATGCGGACCATGTTTTCGAACAAATTGAAGAAGCCTGCTATTCACTTGAAGAATTCCCTGAACGGGGTCATATCCCTCCGGAACTTGATACCATCGGCATTTCGGCATACCGCGAAATTCACTTCAAACCCTACCAGGTAATATACGAAATTGATGGAAAAAATATTTTTATTCATTGTATACTTGATGGACGCCGTGATCTTCAGCAATTGCTGGAAAGAAGGCTCCTGCGATAAAGACCTCTCCTGTAAATCGTGTTAATTGAAACTTTAGTGATTTGTATATCTATCATGAATAATCAATTGACTTTTTCCTAACCCCTTCATCATTATGAATACCGGATTTAATAATTTCATTATTAAGAACCTGCCGGATACAAAACATTAAGGAGCAATACATGCATAATACATTAAAAAATCTCCCCCCCTGGCGTGACAGTGACAGGGAATGGGGCCCGGCTTTTGCCGATTACATGAAAGAGAACAGAACTCTCGCCAACATGATGCTGAAAAACGCGAAAATCTACAACGACACAACGGCGTTGACACAGAAAAATGAAGAGGGTCAATGGGAAACAATTTCATGGACAGAATTCGCAGAAAGGATCAAAGCGGTGTCGAAGTTTCTCATTGATAAAGGCGTACAGCCGGGTGATATGTGTTCTGTGTTTTCACGTAACTGCGCGGAGTGGGCTGTTGCAGATATGGGAATTCTTGCTGCAAGAACCGTATCTGTTCCGATATACGCCACGAACTCCAGAGAGGAAACAGAATATATAATCAATAACGCCGAAGTCAAGGTTCTCTTTGCCGGAGACCAGGATCAATACGACAAGGGACTGCAGATTATCTCGGACAATAAATTCCTTAAATATATCGTCGCCATGCATGACACAATAAAAATTTCAGGCGATAAGAGCTTCTATCTAAGTGAAATAATAAAAAAATGGAAAGACCACACCGACGATAAAGAGTTCAATGAAAGGATTGCCAGCGGCTCTCCTGAAGATATTGTGACGATTATCTATACATCCGGCACAACGGGAAATCCCAAAGGAGCGGTTCATACGAACAGGACCTTTATGAGTGGAATATATCATGCCCTGCGCTACCCGGAAGCAGGACCGCAGTATCTGTCCATGTCATTTCTGCCGCTTTCACATATCTTTGAAAGACTCTGGTCCTACGGCTGCATGTCGACGGGTGTGAGAATCGGCTACTGCCCCAACCCCCTGGAGTTTGTCGAATACATAAGTGTTCTGAAACCTCATTTCATGACAAGCGTTCCGAGGATATGGGACAAGGTGTACGGCGCAATTCACGAAGGGATGAAGAATGCCGGAGGATTAAAATACAGGCTCTTTGAATGGGCAAAGAAAGTGGGCCTTGAATCATACAGGAACAACAGCTATGGCTTCAAGTACAGGATTGCTGACAAAATAATTTTCAGCAAAATCCGGGCGAAACTCGGCACAGAGAACTGCAATGTGTATCATGTGGGAGGTTCCGCCTTCGCTCCTGAAGTAAATGACTTCTTTCAGGCCGTCGGTATCAACTTATTTATGGGATATGGTTTAACAGAATTTTTTCCTGTCTGCGTCGGGTTCAGGGACAACGCGAAGTCGGGGTATTGCGGATGTCTGCTTCCTTCGATCGAAGCAAGAATCTCGGAGGAGGGAGAAGTCCAGCTTAAAGGCAGCATGTCAATGACCGGCTATTACAAAAATCCGGAAGCGACAAAAGCGATATTCACTGAAGACGGATGGTTCAAAACCCAGGATGTGGGAGAGCTGCATTCCATAGAGAAAAACGGCGACACCCTCACCTATATCAAAATTACAGACAGGATAAAGGAACTGATTATAACATCAGGAGGGAAAAATATTTCTCCACAGCAGATTGAATCACTCCTG
>JAKQCH010000529.1 GCA_029573825.1 Spirochaetota bacterium
CAGTCATTTTTTTTTGTAAGGCTGTCAATTGCAACCCCTGCGCGTTCAACAGATAAAGAAAGTCTTCTTTCGTGAACATTAAATATTTTCATTCCTGACCTCCATCATGGTGATACATGTTTCCCTGACCAGTTCATCAACATATTCAGGGGGTGTTTCATCATTCTCAAGATGACGCCGTGCGGAAGCCAGTGGCACATCAATAAGTGCGAATACCGTCCTCCGGATGTTTTGTCCCGAATAACGCCCGAATTGTTTTTTTACAAATGAATTAAGGCCGCTTCGTAATTCCTGTTCCAGCTCCTCCGCCCGTTCCCGGACCTGCTCCGGCCATTCTCCTCCGATCAGCTCCTCCCGGCGGTATAACAGCAGTATTTTACTTTCAATCGGATTTCTCCGCACCCATTGCGGTGTATAAAGTGATGCCGCTATGCAGTCGCCGGCATTCAGAATTTCCAGAAATCCCTTCTGAAAAGATTCCGCAATGCTGAGCCATAATCCCGCCATAATCATCTCCCGGGAGGAGAAGCGATGATACACCGAACCTACCGGTGCCCCGATTGCTTCTGCTATTGACGCAACCGTTACCAACTCCGGACCGCATTCGGTAATCCGGTTCATAGCTGCAGTATAAAACTGCTCATTTGAAAAGTGAGGTTTTCTTCCCATAAGATAATATTAGAATATTCATTCTAATAAGTCAAGATAATTATTTCTCAAACAAGGTAAAAAATGAATCCATAAAGTTAATTATATTCATGAGGAGAAATACTGGTTCTGTTAATCGAAAATTCTGGAGCCTGTCAGAGCTGAAGCCTGATGATGTATCAGGAGGAGCATATAATACATTGAAGATATAAGTCCTTCCCGCGGTTTATAAAACCACGGGAAGGAAATAGTCATTTCCCTTACAGCCAGCCGATTCTCTTTGCCTCAAATGTTAGCTGGTCCCTGAAGTCAGGATGCGCGATATTGATAAGTGATTTTACTCTTTCCTTTATAGTCCGCAGGCGGAGATTCGCTACGCCGTATTCAGTAACAACATATTCCACCAGGCTCCGTGGAGTCGTTACGATTGTTCCGGTGGGAAGAGTAGGCATTATTTTGGTCTGCATCTTCCCTTCTTTATCAATATAAGTCGAGTTCAATGACAGAATGCTTTTCCCGCCCTTTGACTTTTTCGCACCTAATATAAAATCAAGCTGGCCTCCTGTAGCACTGTACTGTTTGGTCCCGATTGACTCGGATGCCGCCTGACCTGTAAGGTCCATCATAAGAGTATTGTTGATTGATATCACATTATCATTCTGTGCAATAATATCAGGATTATTTACCCATCCAACTTCTTTGAAATAATAGCTTTCATTATGATCAAGTTCTTCATAGAACTTCTTTGTGCCGACCGCAAACGCGCACACAACCTGGCCAAGCATAAAATTTTTACGCGACCCGTTAATGACACCGGCATTGACCAGTTCCATAACTGAAGGTGAGACAACTTCAGCATGCATTCCAAGATCTTTTTTGTCGTAAAGAAGATAGCCGATTGCATTCGCAAGTCCTCCAAGACCAAGCTGGATGCATCCACCATCCGGAATAAGATCAGCAATATACTGGGCAATTTTCTTCTCCGCATCAGTAATTGGAATTTCTGGCAGCTCAAACATCGGGAAATCGTTTTCAATGATGTAATCCACATCGGAAACGTGTATTTTAAAATCATCACTGTTAAGCCACGGAGTATTACGGTTAACCTCGACAATAATCGTATCAGCAGGTTTTACAAGCTCTTTGTTCGGCAGAAAAGACCCGAAACATGAACGATTC
>JAKQCH010000545.1 GCA_029573825.1 Spirochaetota bacterium
GGCGGCATCTCTTGTCACGGAAGAAGATATTGATTTTCTTGAACAAAACCTGCGGGAAAAAGAAAACAATCTGAACTCCCCGGAAAAGCTCGCGGAGCTGGATTACGAGTTCCACTACCGTATCGTCCTTATATCGACGGACATAATGATACGTCTTATCTTCACATCCATGAAGCAGGTGTACATTATTTTCACAAGATTGTTCTATTCCCTGGAAGGGGCCCCGGCGCAGTCACTTGCCCTCAACCGCAAACTGGTGGATGCCCTTGTGAAGAGAGACCCTGAACTGTCACGGAGCGCGATGCAGAAAATTCTCTCCTACGGAGAACGCCGCCTCCATGAGATTGCGGCGGGGAAAAACCTGTAAGCTGCTGCAATAAGGACCCTGACACATATCCACCCACGAGAACCGTCCTGCCGTATCACCTGTATAGCAGGTATAAAATACTCATCATTATGTACTTATAAATAAATATATTGACAGGGGTAATTATTCAATTACAATATCACCCTAATCCCGTAAATCGATAGTATCACAATGCGACTCTTGATATTAAAAATTAGTAAACAAAAATATTACAAGAGGGGATCACTATGTTAAAAAGATCAAACTCCATTCTGTCTTTTTTCATTGCAATGCTGATTCTGATTTCCGGCTGCGTGGCATTTGACCAGATACGGCAGGTGGAAAAGTTCTTCGCAATCGGGGGGAAATACCTGCTCCACGACAATCCCCGGGCAGGGGACTACGCTCTGTACAAACTGTACGGCAAAATGAAATTCCCCGACTCACCTGACGAATACTTTTACGAAAAGGACAAGCTTGTGTCCATTCAGAAGATTGTCAACGGTGAAGTGTTTATTCGCGAGGACGAAGTTATCCGTTCCGTAAAAAACCTTACCCCCGGGGGAAGCGTCGTCAACCAGTTCGGGTCGCGCCTGAGCTACCCTGCGCCACGGAGGATCGTTACCGACATGAAGGGAGTTATCAAACGGATACACACCATTCAGAGTTATCAGTTTAAAACACTGCCCATCGCGGTACCGGGAGACGACGGGTATATGACATGGACGCCGGTGGAAAAGAAAGTCCCCGTGTCCCTCTCCTCCGGTTCTTATTCAACACAACCGGTATGGTTTAAAAAAGCCTCCCGTATGAATCTTGGGTCCCCACTTGTGCAGGTTAACACCACACAGAACACCCTGGAAACGAATTATATCAATCCGGAAATCAAATTTCTCACCACCATGAACCTCTCAACGGTGGTGACCAAAGTGGGAGTAAATTTGTCATGGAGTGAGCTTGCGCTGATGGTGGTCAATTCACTGACCGCCACGGGTATATTCAGCAGCCCCGCAATGCACGTCCGCGATTTCGCCAGGCAGGGGATGTCAGGATTTCTGAAGTCAGCGGCAAAAACAGCGGGGAAAGAGGCCCTGAAGGTAATGTCGCCCGATATAGGGGAAAACAACATGTACGATGAAGGTGCCGGAGTGACTTCATCGTATTATCTTGTGAAGCACGGCAATACATTGAAAGACGGCGTGCCGCTGCGGGTGCAGCAGCACTACCAGGAACCTGCTGAATTTCAGTAAAATGCTGCGGATTCTATCCGCACCGGGAGAACCCGCAGAGGCGGCATACTGAACAGCCGGATTCAAACTCAAGGGGGCCGTGGCAATCAGGGCATACTCCCACCATGACCGCGTCACTCCCCTTGCCGTTTATTTCCGCAATATTTTTGGCAGCATCATCTTCAACGGGAGCCACGCATTCTTCACTTCCCACGTACCGTTCCAGGGCCTTCCCGATGGCATCGGCGCAGGAATAAATTCTTCCACCCCGTTCCCATGCCTGGTTCGGGCACCGGACGCCCTTCAACTGCTTGATTATTTTTTGGGCTTAATGCCGCACCGGAGGCTCAGGGAAATAAGCCTGCTCACCGCTTCTGTCTGGCTGGATGCGCATCCGCCCCCCTTTCCC
>JAKQCH010000581.1 GCA_029573825.1 Spirochaetota bacterium
GAACCGATTCCTGTTGTTCCGGCGGCCCACTATATGTGCGGCGGGGTCGTATCGGACCTGTACGGACGGACATCAATCAACAGCCTCTTTGTTGCAGGAGAATCGGCCTGTACCGGTGTTCACGGTGCAAACAGGCTGGCAAGCAATTCCCTCCTTGAGGCCCTTGTTTTTTCGCATCGGGCAATTGAACATATCGAAAAGAATCTTCACTCCTATCTTAAAAACGACAAACCGGAATTTCCTGAATGGAACAAAGAGGGAACATTCGACCTTGAGGAGTGGATTCTGATCCAGCACAATATTGAGGATGTGAAGCGCCTCATGTGGGACTATGTCGGTATCGTGCGATCCGACCTGAGGCTGCAGAGGGCATATCGCCGGATACGGCTGCTTACGGAGGAAATTCAGGATTATTACCGGCGAAGCACTCTGTCATACCGGCTTCTGGAACTGCGGAACCTTGCCACAATTGCAACCATGATTATCAACAGCGCTCTGACAAGAAAGGAAAGCCGGGGCCTTCATTTTAATACTGATTACCCTGATACGATTGAAGAGATGAAAAAGAATGTGATATTGAAAAACGGATTTCCCCCGGAAATGAAACTTCTTGAGGAAATAATCTGACGAAAGAATGAAGAGGTTGAGGGAACACAGAAAGAATTATCTGCTTTTAATGCTTTCCAGGGCTTCCCTGTTGAGGTCGAATATCTCCACAAAATCTGAGATGCCCACAATATCCATTACTTTCCGGAAATGGTTTGTGAGTCCCACGAAGGATATCTTCCCGCCGCTTTCCTGGAGATCCTGAATAATATTAATCAGCGACGCGATACCTGCAGAGTTGATATACTTGGTCTTTTCAAAATTGATTATAATATTTTTTGGAGCGTGTTCCTTCTTGATTTCATTATAAGCTTTCATGACATCACTGTCGGATTCCGATGTCATGTCCCCTTCTATGACAAGAACAGGCACTTCTTCCATAATGTCCAAAGAAACACTATATGTCTCCATTCCGTATCTCCTGATTCAACAAGCTGGCGGTGGCGGAACTACCTTCAGATGAATATTTTAGTCCAAAACAGACAAACTTGTACATTTAATGCAATGTATAAGTTTTTGTCTTCATGTGTCAAGCATTTATAATAAAAGAAATCTTAAACATGGCCTCAGGCGGTTTTCGGAGGATACTATTCCACAATCAGTGCGGTTAATGATGAAATTAATTTCCTTAAAAGAGTAACAACAACATACTTGACAAAAGAAGACGTATTCATGGATATTTTCCTGAAACCTGCACTACTTATCGTAATTCTGATTTTACCAAAAACCATTCTGCCGGTGTTGCCGGTCCGGCACAGGGCTGATGCATATTTGTTTTACAAAAAGGAGTAATTGAAATGTCACGTATATTATCGGGTATCCAGCCCTCCGGGGTACTTCATATCGGAAACTATTTTGCCATGATGAAACAGATGATCCGGTTCCAGGAGGATCACGAACTGTTCTGTTTTATAGTGAACTATCATGCCATGACATCACTTCATGATAAAAAAGAGCTCCGGGACAACACGGTCTCGGCAGTGCTGGATTTTCTGGCCCTTGGGCTTGATCCGGAAAAAACCCATTTCTGGATACAGTCCGATGTCCCGGAAGTCACTGAGCTTACATGGATTCTCGGCTGTCACACTTCACTCGGTCTTCTTGAGAGGAGTCACAGCTATAAAGATAAAATTGCAAAAGGTATTCAGCCGAGCTGCGGTCTTTTTACCTATCCGGTGCTTATGGCGGCAGATATTCTTCTCTATCAGGCGGAAGTGATTCCTGTGGGGAAGGACCAGAAGCAGCACATTGAGATTACACGGGATATCGCCGAACGATTTAACAATGTCTATGGCGATACATTTGTGCTTCCAGCGCCGATGATATCCGATGATATTGCGGTCATTCCGGGAATTGACGGACTGAAAATGTCAAAAAGCTACGGCAATACCCTGAATATTTTCGAAGAAGAAAAGTCCCTGAAAAAAAAGGTGATGAAAATTGTAACCGACTCGAAAGGAGTAGAAGAGCCGAAAGATCCCGCGACATGCAACCTCTTCGCTATTTACCGCCTTTTTGCTGACAGCGACAAGCAGGAGGCAATGAAAGACCGCTATCAGCAGGGAGGTCTCGGATACGGGGAAGTGAAAAAGGAGCTGTTTTCCATGATATGGGAATACTTCAGGCCTTACCGTGACAAGCGTGAAGAGTTCGCGAAGGACCCCGGGGAAATTCTTGCCATTATGAAAAATGGAGCGGAGAAAACAAGAAAAGTTGCAGCTGAAACTCTTGATATTGTTAAAGACCGCGTGGGACTAAAATATCTTTAACGAAAAATTGTTGTGATATAACAGTTCCTTTTATTTCCGGGAGTATTGTTCCAGAAATTCCTCTTCGGAGAGCACATTGAGGTAGGTGTCAAGTTTGGAAATACTGAAAATCCTGACGATATTGTCATTGAGGCCGTAGTAAACTATATCAATTTTGTTTTTGCGGGCAAGATTCATGAAGCGTACAAATGAGATGATGGCGGATGAATCGATATAGGTACAGTCTTTCAGCTTGATTGCGATGGCTTCAGGATTGGATTCCACCTGCGACATAAAAGCAGTTTCGAAAGTATGCACTTCGTTGATATCAAACCTGCCGATTATTCTTATGATGACGAGATTGTCATCTCTGTAAATATCCAGCTTCATCACGTTCCGTTATCCGCATATCATTTCGGCACATTCCTTTTTTAACAACATGATTGAATAGTATGTCAGACCCCGATAGTAATATGCTACAACAGGATGTTTTTTTTGCAACATCTTCTCGCATAGAAAAATGATTTTATTGCAGTTTGCCTGTATGACAATTGATCAAAGCTATTGTGCAGGGTTCCTATAATCAATAGTAATCAATCCACCGGTGCATTTCGGTAAAAAATATTGACATATTCATTGTGCACTATCAAAATGTAATTGATCATCTATTTACTGTTCGTAGCGGATTTCATGTCTGCATGTGATTCATGGGATGATGTGGAATTTGTCAGGTGTATGTTATTCGATATTTTTTTATTATATTATTCAGGGTGGTACTATGAAAAAAAACATTGGTCTCCATGACAGATTTGTCCGATTTATACTCGGCCTTGCAGCTTTCATGAATATTTTTGCACTGCAGACAGGGCCGCTGGTTTCAAGCATTCTTGCTATCGCAGGTATCGTATTGCTGTATACCAGCATTCAGGGTTACTGTTCTCTGTATGACGCATTCGGGTACAGTACCTGTAAAGATGAAACATCATGCAATGAAGAAGGGGAAATTATGAAACAAAATGTTGGAAAGACTGACAGGTTCATTCGTTTTATTCTCGGGATGGCATTTCTTCTGAACATTTTTACATTGAATACGGGAGTGTTGGCTACCGTTATTCTTGTTGTTCTTGCCCTGTCGATGTTCTACAGCAGCATCTCCGGATATTGCCCGCTGTATGAGTTGTGTAAGATGGATACCTGCACCAAAGAAGAAACATGCGGTGAAGGGCATGGTGAAACAGCTTCTCATTAGAATACCTGCCGCTTTTTAGGACTGATATCCTTTGTTGTTTCTCTCCGGCTGGTCACAGACTGCCGGAGGGGAAATTTAATCGCCAAACAGACGGCTTACAGCCTGTGACATCGTTTCAATTGCAACAACCTCTCCCCCGAATACTTCTTTCGCTTCCGCGGCATCCTGTTTGGAAACATAGAGTTTTGTAAAACCGGAACGGCTGAATTCCATTGCTCTCCGCTGGCACTGGGGAACGGGACGTATTTCACCGGAGAGTGATATCTCACCGAGAAATCCGGATCTTTCCGGCAGGGGCTGCTCCTTCATGCTTGATGAGATGGCTACTGCGACTGCGAGATCGGCTGATGTTTCCCGTATGGAGAATCCACCGGCGACATTGATGAACACGTCAAAGCTGCTGATTTTAAGCGATGCATGCTTTTCCAGAACTGCGGCGATCAGTATCGCCCTGTTAAGGTCAAAGCCGTCGGACATCCGCCGGGGATTGCTGAAATTGGTAAAGGTCACAAGGGCCTGGACTTCAAAAAGGATAATGCGGCTCCCTTCTATGGCTGCAGAGACAGCGCTTCCAGGGGCATGGTTCGCGTAGGGATTGAGGAAAATACTGTTGCGGTCCCTGATCTCAATGAGCCCCTCGCCTGTCATGCGGAACAGCCCGATTTCATTGACTGAACCGTATCTGTTTTTAAATGACCGAAGTATACGGTAGTCCCGAGAGAAGTCACCTTCGAAATACAGGACTGTGTCAACAAGGTGTTCCAGCATTTTCGGGCCCGCGATAAGACCGTCCTTTGTTATATGGCCGATGAGAATTATCGGAATGCCTGATATCTTCGCAGTTTCCACAAGGCGCGCTGTTGATTCCCGTATCTGGCCCATGGAACCCGCCACTCCGTTAACGTCGGAGACAGAAAGGGTCTGCACCGAATCGATTATCACACACTCCGGCTTTTCCCTGTCGATGAGGGCCTGAATCTGTGAAACGGCTGTCGCGGTGGAAACGGTAATTTCCCCGCTTCCTCCCCCGAGGCGGTCAGCGCGGTGTTTCAATTGCACCGGAGACTCCTCCCCGGAGATATACAGTGTCCGGAATGAGCCGGCAATCTGCATGGCCAGCGTGGATTTGCCGATCCCCGGTTCCCCACCCACAAGGACCACGGACCCGGGGACAAGGCCGCCCCCGCAGACGAGGTCAAATTCTGAAATGCCTGTCAAGGCCCGCTGCAGGGATTCCGACCCGACGTCCCGAAGCAGCACCGCGCGGGGATCCGGAAGCGCTGAAGGGGATTTCTGCAGGACTTCGGTGATGGTGTTCCATTCTCCGCATGCGGTACAGCGCCCGTTCCATTTGCCGAATTCCTCACCGCAGGACAGGCATGTATAAAGCTGTTTCTTTTTTGCCATATTACTGTTTGGGCCTGAAGAAAAGCTTGGAGGGGTCCTGCTTCAGGGAATAAAAGAGATCACGGGCGTAGCGTGAGGCTTCACGGAGATTATTGTATACCTCCTCGTCGGTGAGAAGTTTCCCCAGAGTGCCCCGTCCATGTTCTATGCGGTATATTATTTTGTTCATATTGCTTGTTGTTTCAGAAAGCTGTTGAAGGGCAATCGTAATGTCCTGTTTGTTCCTTTCGGAAATATCCGCCATGTTTTTTGTGAAGTGGTTGAGCTGGTCCATCAGCACAAGAGATTTTGTCGAAAGTCCCTGCATCATCGTTTTTACCAGGAGAACGGAATGGCGGACGTCATTCTGGTTGTCATAGGTCATCTTATTCAGGTTGCCGACAAACTTGTTGGAGTTCTCGAATATTTCCGCCAGGATCTGGCTCCCATCTTTTCCAAGAAACCCCTGAAAGGTGAGCATCATCTGGTCAAAGCTCGGGGGGTCGATACCGTATACCATATCGCCATCCTGGAAATATTCCTCGGCGCCAACGGAAGGGGGCACAAAGACGTTGATATATTTTTCTCCGATAATTCCGGTGGTGAAAATCGCGAACCGTGTTTTTTTTATCAGCCGGTAGTTTTTATCAATCCAGACTTTTACTTCGGATTTCTGTCCGCTCTGCTTAATATCGATAACCTGTCCGATGTTGATTCCGCCGGCTATCTTTACCGGGGCGCCTTTCCGCAGGTCTCCTAAAAATCCGAAGTGAATCCGCAGGTTATATCCGGACTGGGCGATATTAATTTTTGCGAGGATACCGACGAGTACGATAAATATTGTAAAACTCACGGTCACCAGCATCCCGACACGGGCTTCATTGCTCAGCTTCATTCCCTGCCTCCATGACAGGAGTATAATAAAGAGTGATTACACGGTAATAAAATTATGATATTTCCCCCATGATTTTTTTACAGTAAAAAAGGCGACAATCTGCTGCGCCGCCCATACTGATACCGATGATACCTATTCATCAGTAAATATTCTTACTGATGAATAGTTCTTCCAGTTCATCTCCCTTTGCGGCAATGTATGTCAGAGATTTCATAAACCGCTGAGGATCGCAGTCCTTGAGAAGAAGGGAGTCCCGGATAATCAATGTGCTATTGAGAAGGCTCAGGGCGCCGTAAATCAGTGTCGTATTCAGCTGGAGTGCGTACTTATACAATTCAAAATAATCGTCCTTGAGTTTTGCCACAATCGTGTAATAATTGATAACCCTGTCCCCCGTTTCATCCTTTGTGAGCGTGATCAGCACCTGCTGGGAGCGCCCGTTCTCGAATTCAAGGTTTGTCGTGTAGACACCTTCATCGTCCTTGTGGAAATTGATTCTGAACTCTGCCGCAATAGCTGCTATAAAACCATCAAATACTTCCATTGCCGTATCTCCTTTTTTTGTGTGGTCCGCTGAGCACGCTTCCGGTTTATGTCTGTGTTATGCCAGAATATTGCCCGCTATGTCGCTTCGGATATTACCCTGGGCCGTTAACGCGGCAGAAGGGTTTGCGATGACAGATTCCGCAGTTTTTCTGGTCATCTCCGCCGCATCAGTATGTGTGCCTGACTGAATGGTTCCGACAAAATCACGAACGGGTCCTTCAAGGGATTGTACGTATCCGTTGATCAAATCAGATTTACGGGAAAGAGCGCTGTCAATTGCATCAAATTGTTCCGGTGATGCCGTCGTTCCTGCACGAAGTCCCGCAGCTGCCTGCTTCAGAGCCGCGTATTCCTCTCCCGGTGAAGGAAGTTCCGTAACCTGCTGCGGTGTTCCCTGTGCGGTGTGTGATACCGCGGGGCGCGGAACAGGAATTGAGGATTCCCGTGAAACTTCAGACATCGACGTTGTTATCTGTGCGATAAGCTGGTCCAGCTTTTCCGGATTTGACCTCCCCGTAATGAGCGCCTGGCTGGCAATATTACGAAGTTGCGCTGATACTGAAAGCGCCCTGCTTACGAGACTCTGCGCAGTCTGTGCGATACTGAGTGCGTTTGACAGGTTTCTCTGACTGCTCAACTGAGATATAACATTTTGTGTGTCCGACGAACTGATTCGTGCTGCAGGTGAAGCGGTGCGGCCTGCCCGTTGTGCTGCTTCGCCGCCTGCATTCCGTGCCCGTAACGATACATGATCGTTACTATTGGATTGTATCTTCATACTGTAGATCCCTCCCTGAATCTGTTAATTATTCTATTGATACAGGACAATATGTCAATAAATTTGTCTTGAAAGGAGTATAAAATAATGATATGAAACGAAGAATAATGTGACAGGGATTTGTTCCAGAGGAAGATTTACATGGGAAGATACAGAATTATTGCGGTTATTCTACTGATATCGTTGAATATGGCCGCTGTTTTCTGCGGCAGCAAAGCTTCCGAGAACAGGGTGCCCCTTGATCAGCTTGATAATACAAAATCAAATGATTACCGGTATATTTTCCGGGAAGTAATTATGAAACAGGAGAAACGGGATAAGAAGTATAAAAAGAACGAGTTTCGGGATTAATGGAAAAGGGGACCCTGTTCAGGACACAATGGTAAAAGAATCGGGTATTTTATATGAACAGATATTGTCCCGGCACCACTGAACAATGGATTTTTCATCGAGGTCGCGGCCCCTTTTCCGGCGAATAAAGGCCGCGAGGCTTTCATCAAAGGTTCCGTCGCTGTTCATTGATGACCGGAAATTAACTTCAGCGCTTTCAACAGAGGGATGGTACCCCAGTATCCGTGCAACTTCTTTCGGGTATATATTAAACCCGTTTTTTATTGTCATTTCCTTTGTCCGTCCGGTGATAAAATAATTACCTGACCCGTCCTGGCGCGCCAGGTCTCCGGAACGAATCCATTCCCCCATGAAAGATCTTCTCGTGGCGGCATCCTGTTTGTAATAGCCGGAAATGACATTCACTCCGCGAATTAATATCTCCCCCTCGCTTCCGTAAGGTACTTCTGTCCCGTCCTTGCCAATGAGTTTAATTTCATTGTAGGGCATCGGCGTCCCTATTGACCCGAAAACATTGGGCTTATCAATCATGTTCCAGGTAACAATCGGAGATGCTTCGGTGAGACCGTATCCCTGGCGTATGTCAATATCGAATTGCTTCTTATAGTTTTTCTGCAGACTGATTGAAATTGCCTCACCTCCCGAAATCCATGACCGCATTGAAGGGAATGACGCTCCCTCGGGAAGCATCCGGTACAAAATTTCGAACATCCGGGGAACGCCGCAGATAATTGACGTTGCCTGTTCCGTCAAAAGCTGGAGCACTGTCCGTGGTGAAAAACGGTTTACAAGATAGAGAGGAATTCGGTTGTAAAGAGGCACGAAAAAAGAGCTGGTAAGGCCGAACGAGTGGAACAGAGGCAGAACAGTCATGAACACATCGTTTTCCTGTACCATGAACTCCGTTGTGGCTTTTGCTGTTTCAAGTATCGCACGGTGTGAGATGAGCGCTCCCAGCGGATGGCCGGTCATTGCGGAAGTATATATAATGACCGCAGGATGCTGCAGATCAAGGGGCTCCGGCGAGCAGTGTTCTCTTTCCACGGCGGTGATATCGTGAAACCACGAGAAGTGAGCGCATTTGTCAGCCGTAATAATCCTAGCGGTGTCAAAAAAAAATTTTCCGTCTATCGTATACTGCTCTGTTTTATCATGTGTTGTAATGACGAGTTTTGGTTTCGTTTCATTGAGAAGGTACTGCAGTTCATATCGCCGATAAGCAGGATTTGACAATACGGAAATGATGCCGCGCTTTGATGCCGCAAGGAGGGCATAGATAAATTCAGGCGTATTTCCGATGTTGAGAAATATCCTGTCTCCCGGTTCAATGCCGCGTTCTTTTAGATAACCGGAAAAGCGGTCGATATGCTCCAGTGCATTTTTATAGGATACTACAGTATTGTTATAGCGGAAGAAAACTCCATTGGGAAGTTCTGACGCAGCCTGTGCGATGAGGTGGTAAAGATTGTTTTCCATTTCACCTGTGCCGTATTTGTATTGCTTCCGGGTAAAATTCAATCATGCGTGAAGCGTCACCGTGTATAATGAAACTGCATATCATAATCGGGGAAAGTCAATTCCTTTTTTAATTTATCATTTCTCGTCACCGCTCTGTAAATATGCCGGTCTCACGGCAGACCAATTTTTAGTTGACGGGAAAAAAAACAGCCAATAGGATTCTTTTCATTAAAGAAATAAAATCCAGGCGGTGATGTTCTGGGGCCGTACGATATCCTCTGAATGTGAATAATCCATGATAGTACTTTTTTTCATAGTCGTACTGCAGATGTCAGTAATCGTTCATGTCTATTTCCTGGTGAATTATCTATCCAAGGGACAGGATAAGGATTTCAGGGGATTTTTCGTTACAACCGTTACAAATATTTCGATGGGAATTTTTATTTCCGTTTTTATCATTATGTTTCCGCGTCAGCTCCGGGATATTAATCTTGACCGGCTTATTTTTTTTGAATCAGGAGTAATCTTTGTCGTGATGATATATATCAAGATAAGAATTACCAGAAATATCATGCGAAAAAGAAAAGACCCTGCCAATTACCACTTCAACGCCTTCGGGAAAAAAGTATTTCACCCCAATACCACGACCTTCAAAGATGTGATATCATATTTTCTCACACTTCCCTTTACACTGATCTGCGGCGCGTATTTTGTCACCAGGCTTTCATGTCTGAAATAATGGCCTGAAAACTCTTCTGTGGCAATGCAACACCACCTGACGTTTAGGGGCTTATTGCACCTGTGTGCGAAGGCAGTGATTGACGGAGGCGGTAGGGCTAATTATTTGCATATAGCTTCAATGTGAGTCCCCGGATCAGACAGTATCGATAAGCGCCAGTACGAAACGCGCTCCATTCACAAGGTCTTTAATCATTATGTATTCCTTTTTTGTGTGAACATTTCGCATACCGATGGAAAGGTTGACAGCTTTAATACCTGCCCGGTTGATAATGTTGGTGTCGCTTCCTCCACCTGAAATTTCATGCTGCGGGGTGATGTTGATTTTCCCGAGCGCGCGGTGAATAATGCCGAGTATACTGTCATTTTCTTTGATCGTGAACCCCGAGTATTCAAGGTTCCGTGTTATTACAGCCTTCGCATTGTATTCTTTAACAGTGCTGTGAATAATCAGGGTGATATCGTCTTCAATGGATTTCAGTTTTTTACTGTCAACGGACCTCGCTTCGAGCTTGAAATACGCTTCCTCGGCGACAATATTGGTGGCGCTGCCGCCTGATATCAACCCCACATTGACTGTCGTTTCGTTGTCAATTCTGCCATGAGGAAGTTTTGATATTATTTCAGAAAGTACCTTTATGGCACTGACGCCTTTTTCCGGTTCCATCCCTGCATGTGCCGATTTCCCCTTGACCGTACAGTCAATGGTGCTGTGATAGGGGGCCTTTATAATGACTTTGCCGACTTCACCGCCGCTGTCAAAAACAAATGCGATTTTGGATTTCAGCAATGACATATCAAAACATTTTATGCCGCACAGACCAACTTCTTCAGCACAGGAAAAAAGAAATTCGAGGGGACCATGGGTACGTTTCTGCTCATGGATACAGGTTATTGCCTCAATGAACGCGGCAACCGCCGCCTTGTCATCTGCTCCGAGAATTGTTGTTCCGTCTGAACTGATGCGTGAAGAAGTGACAACAGGAATAACGTTTTCACAGGGCACCACCGTATCAGTATGACATGAGAAGAGAGCGGGCCTTCTTTTCTCTTCTCCGTCGATTCGCACAAGGAGATTGTGGGATTTGCCGCAGGGTATTTTCTCGGCTTGAATTTTCATTGGTTTCAGCTTTTTTACAATGTAGTCAATTACTCCCGCTTCATTCCATGAGGGGGAGGATATTTTCACGAGATCGGTGAATGTTTGAAGCAGACGTTCCCTGTTTACTGAATACATGGATAACTCCTCTTTTCTGATAGTGGTACCGCAATGCAGGACTGATATAAGGGCTGCTCCCTGCATCATGCTTCTAGAATGCTGCACAATAATTATTACGTCAAGAAAATACTGTATGTCGCAATACGTTGAATGGCCGCCCACGGAGAAGCACGGTATTAATAAATGTATCAGGGAATTTCGTATTGACTAATTATATTATGTAATCTATAGTTCCTGGAATATCGGGAGACTATATAACTGCGGCGAGGGGTAATAATGAAGTTGTATTCTGTTTTCTGCGTTATTAGTGCGGTAATGCTGGTGTTTTCTTGTGAAACAGCACAGGTTTCTTCCGGCGGAAGCGTATATAGATTTCCGGAATATAAGGGAACAGTTTCAGCGGGGAGCTGGAATCGCTCCATAACGATTGATTATATTGTGGAGGGAGTACGGGAGAGTGTCCCGGTGCATATATATTTTCCCCGGAGCTACCGGAAGGGGAAGGATATGCGGACCCTCATAGGCCTGCATGACCTTAACGGCAGTATGAGCAGCTGGTCCCGTTTTACACGCATCGAGGATTATGCGGAACAGCATAATTATATTATAGTATGTCCCAATATGCCGGGGACATTGTATGAAACAAAGTATTATCCTGAAACAACCAGAAAGTGGAACAGAATTCCCGGAGGAAAATGGATCGCGGAAATACTGGTGCCGTACCTGCGGCAGTCATTTGGAATTGCACGGGATAAAAAGAAAACCGGCATATTCGGCTGTTCAACCGGTGCCCGGGGAGCTGTTCTTGTCGCGGGATCATATCCGGATATCTTCGGTGCTGTTGCGGGATTTTCCGGGGCCTATGATTCTCTTGCCGATTCTGACAGCAGGCTCATGGCATCTGTATATGGGAATTATAAGAGTAATAAAGAAAGATGGAAGAAGGAGGACAATATTATCCTTCTCGCGGAAAATCTGAAGGATATTCCGGTAATTCTCGGGCATGGGAAAGATGATGGAACAGTTCCCTACGACCAGACCAGACTTCTTGCGATACGGCTGCTGCAGCTGCGAAGCAAATGCGCAGGTCAGGGGGAGCCGGAAACGGCAACGGAAGGTGAAAGACGGCCTTATGAGTTTCACATGACACTGCGGAGGAATGAATATCATAACTGGGTTTTCTGGAGAACAATGCCGCGGTATATGATACTGCTTTTTAATAAATATCTTGATCACGAATAATTTTCCCACCAAAATAATTGTTATTTGAAAAGGAGTATTTCCATGAAAAAAATAGTTGTGATGCTTTTTCTTGTTATGATTATTTCCGGGTGTAAATCTCCCCAGCCGGACGCAAGAGTTGGATTCCTGTGCCGTGAACATGGAAGCCATAATATGGAAAAGAAGTCGGAGTTTGCGGCATGTTTCGGATTTGATGAGGCGAAATATGATGAGTACATGTTTTACAGCGAAATGCAGGAAACCGTTTCAGAGGCAAATGTTGAAACTGCCATGTCAGGTATGAAGTCCTCGCTGGAGGATAAAATTGTCTCCTTTGTAATGGGAAAAATTACAACAGCCATGGGGCAGCACATGGATAAGCACTGGACCTTTGACAACATGAAAATACCTGCTGTTTTCAGGACTTTTGTAAAACATGATGGGGGAAAATATACCGTAAAGACAATTGCTGCGATGAAAAAACGGGATTTCACCCCGAGGGGGATTATAATGTATTTACCGTTGGAATATAAAATGCATCTTCTGAACAAAAAGAAAAGCGAGTAGTACCTGGATTTTATTAATAAAGAGGAATTAGAATGCTGAAAAAGATGAAAGAAAGAAGGCTCCATATAATTGTGGCGACATTCCTTTTGGGGCTTTTTATAGGAGTAAACCTCTCCTATACGCTGTCCGCGAATGAACCTGCACACCAGTATCTTGATTACTTTCATCAGGTGTATCATTATATCAGAACTGATTATGTTGATGAAAGAAATAATAAGGAAATCTTCTACGGCGCTATCCGCGGAATGATGAAGGCCCTTGATGATCCGTATTCACGGTTTCTGGACGAAAAATCGTTCCGTGAATTTAAGGAGGATATAAGCGGGGATTTTGTCGGTGTCGGTATTGAAATAACGGTGAAGGATGGTGAAGTTGTTGTTATTTCACCAATCGAGGATTCTCCCGCAATGCAGTCCGGAATCAGGGAGGGGGACACCATAATAAAAGTTGACGGCGTATCAATCAAAAACAAGCCCCTGGAGAAAATTGTTAAAATGATACGAGGTCGTCCAACCACCACCGTGAAGCTCCATGTGCGACGTGACGGTTTCGAGGAGCCTCTTGAATTTGAACTCACAAGATCGATCATCCATACCACGAGTGTAAAGTATGACATTATTGACAGCAATAAAGTGGGATATCTCCGTATAAAAATTTTTGGGGACGATACGACACGTGAGGTTGAAAAGGCGCTTAAATATTTCAACAGCAAAAATATTAAAAAAATTATTATTGATGTAAGGGGTAACCCGGGAGGAAAGCTTGACGACGCTATCCGGATATGCGACATGTTCCTGGAAAAGAATCAGATAATTGTTTCCACAAAGGGAAGAAAGGGAACAGGGAATGTCCGGGAGAACCGCTCAAGTCATGACCCGATTTACCGCGGGAAAATAATTGTCCTGGTGAATAAAGGGAGCGCTTCGGCATCGGAGATTCTTGCGGGAGCGATAAAGGACAACAACCGGGGCAAGCTTCTGGGGGAAAAGACTTTCGGCAAAGGTTCTGTGCAGCGTCTCTTCAGCCTGACCGATCTTGTTGGAATCACGCTGACAGTGGCGAAATATTTCACACCTTCCGGAGTGTGTATTCACGGGATAGGCATTGTGCCCGATATACAGGTGAGTTCAAATATTGTCCCTGAACGCGATAAGGTAAATGTAAACGCGATCTACAAGGCAAAAATACCCGAGGAATTCGTCAAACAGAACAGACAGTATACCGCTGAAAGCAAAAAGCAGTTTCATGAACTTCTGCGGCAGAAGAATCTGCCGGTAACGGAGACAAGCGCGAACTATATTCTGAAAAGAGAGCTGGTGCGGTATACCAAGGGAACCCTCTATGATCTCGAGTTTGACACGCAGCTGAAAAAGGCCCTGGAAGTTTTGAATGAAGGGTAACAATGATATAATCGGCATCGGTCTCGAAAGCTCCTGCGACGAGACCGCTGTCGGTATTGTTCACAATGGGACTGATGTCCTTGCAAACTGTATTTTCAGTCAGGTTGATCTCCACAGCGAATATTTCGGTGTGGTCCCGGAGATTGCTTCACGGTCGCACCTTGAGGTAATAAACGCACTGATACGGAAAGCGCTACAGGGAGCAGGCATCAGCTTTAAAGACCTCCATTATGTTGCAGCCACAAACAGACCAGGACTTGTGGGGTCCCTTCTTATCGCCCTGCAGTCAGCAAAAGCAATATCATATACCGGGAACATTCCATTTATTGCTGTCAACCATCTTGAAGCGCACCTGTATGCGCCTTTTCTTGAGGGCAATGCCCTCAGCTATCCCTTTATCGGGCTCCTCGTATCCGGCGGGAACACTGCGGTATACCGGGTTGAAGGCGCCGGCAGGATGGAACTCATTGGTAAAACTGTCGATGATGCAGCGGGGGAGGCATTTGATAAAATAGCGAAGTTCGCGAATCTCGGATATCCCGGAGGGCCGCGAATCGAGAAAATGGCGGAAACAGCCAGGGAAAAAAGGAAACTGTTTCCCAAAATCCTTTCCGATTCACCCGATGATACCAGATTTTCCTACAGCGGCCTGAAAACTGCGGTCATCAATTTTATGAAGGAAAATCCCGGTACGCCTCTTGAGGAGATTGTCTACAGTTTTCAGGAACGTGCTCTGGAACTGCTGGTGCGGAGGGTATTTACTGCCGCCAGAAAGCAGTCTGTTGCAACGATCGTCGTAGCGGGAGGTGTTGCCGCGAACGGGAGGCTGCGGCAGCTTCTCGAAGAAGAACGGCGGCCAGGCGAGACAGTTCTCATACCGTCCCCCATTCTCTGCACTGACAATGCTGCCATGGTTGCGGGGATCGGATACCGGTATTTTTTGCAGGGGAGTTTCAGCACATTAACTGAAGATGTATTTGCCCGGTCTCAGTAATAGTTACTCCGAACAACAGATTCGGTTTTTGCCTTCCTTTTTCGCTCTATACATGTTGATATCGGCCTCTTTAATAAGGTCATGTCCATCCTGCATTATCTCTGATAATTCCGAGATGCCGATGCTGACGGTAACGCCCTGGGGAATGGTGCTGTTGCCCAGGGTGCTGTTCTGAATGGAGTGCAATAGTTTCAGGGCAATTTTCTTCGCATTTTCCCTGTTCGTATGGGGCAGTACAATAAGGAATTCCTCTCCGCCGTACCTCCCGATTTTATCGGTATTCCGCAGGTTATCCTGCAATGTTAACGCGACAAGACGTAGTATCCTGTCACCGGCGATGTGACCATACGAATCATTGTACCGTTTAAAATCATCAATATCAATAAATACCACAGAGAGATCAACATTATAACGTCTGGATGACTGGAACTCTTTTTCCAACTCGGCATGGATTACCGCATGAGAATAAAGCCCTGTGAGGCTGTCGCGCATGGCGGTATCAAAGGCGTTGATCATATTATCTTTTATAAAAATTGTGATTTTTTCATAGGTCCGTTCCCTTGTAAAATAGTCTACAAGGGCGGTTTTTATGCTTATGTTTCTCTTGAGAAGCAGTTCCATCTGAGATTTATTATCAAGAATGGCACGCCACACTGTTTCTGCCTCGGTTTCGTTGAGCGGATAATGCAGAATAGCCTGAGTGAGGATTGCATAAGGGGTATCCGTTTCATGTTTCAGGGAATTAATTATGAATGTAAATATTTCAGTATCTTCAATATCAGAAAGAATATCGAGTTCAATGTTTTCTATGGTCTGGAACACTTTATCGGGCATAATATTTCTTTCTGAAACTGCAATGCTTTATTTTTCACACCACATACTGCTACATATAATACTGGTATATCCTGTGTTCACATTATACTCTTAAAGTATGTTGTACACAGAGGCGTGCAGTTACATTTTGTTTGTGTATAAAACGAATATTTCTCGTTAATATGTATAGTATAATCAGGCTGACAATAAAAGGGCAACTGTTTTTATCAAAACAAACAAAAAAAAGCACATTCGGGCGGTTATGGCCAGATATGCCTCATGACATCAAAATTGCCGTCTCCTGAATTGTCAAAGTCCTTAAACCCGATGATACAGAACCAGCAGAGAAGGAGAAGGGCGGCGAGAGTGCCGAAAAGATACTGATGGCCGACTCCAAGCATACAACCGCTAAAAATACCGCCGGCTCCGGACCCGATAAACTGTGATGAATTAAATAATCCCAGTATTGACCCTTTCAGGTAATTGTCAGGATGGCGGGACACCGCAGCGGGGAGGACCGGTGAGAGGATGCAGAAACCGGAATAGAAGAGGACAAAGGAGGCGAGGTACCATATAATCCCGGCGTTGAACACCGGTATCATTACACCGGTGAGGGCCAGAAGGAGTGCGATACATGCGATACGCACAGTACCCTTACTATCAGCCTTCCGGGAAAAATAGTACATCGCTGAAGTTCCCACAACTGCCACGGGGACATAGATTTTCCACATTTCACTGATGTCCATTTCCCGTTTTATAAGGATAGGCATGATAAAAAAAATGGAGGTGATACAGAAGTGTCCGATAAATCCGATAAAATTGAGCCGCATAAGATCACGGTTACACAGAAGTTCACGGAAAGCGGAAAGTTCCGGCTTCGCAGGTTGTGGGGACTGAGGCCTGTGGTTTTGAAGGCCGCACAGTATATAGAGAATTAAAAAAAAGATCAGCATGGCGCTTATATAAAAAATAAAGGGAATCCCGAAACGCCCTGCGATGAGGGGACTGAAGGTAAAACCAAGAATAACAGCGGTGCCGATTGCGATTCCCACGTATGAAAGTGCTGAATTTCTTTTTCCCGGATCTATCCCCTCCGTGAGCCAGGCCATTGTGACTGCTGACACCGCGCCGGCCCCTGCAATAAACCGCGAAACAATGAGAATATAGATGTTTTCGGCAAGTCCCCCCAACAGCGTTCCAACGAGAAAAATAAAGAAACCCAGGATGGTTGTTTCTTTGCGGCCCCAGGCGTCGCTGAGCCTGCCGAAGGGCACCTGGAGAATGGTCTGGGTGATGCTGAAAATACCCACGGCGATACCCGCGAGGGTGGCAGTGGAGCCGGGAATTTCCGTTGAATAAATTGAAAACACCGGTGTTATGAGCGAAAATCCGAGGGTCCGGACAGCAAGAATTATACCGATCCCCGCAATGAAGCTCTTTTCATGTTTTGTAAAACTGATATTCATTTTTTTGCCGGATGTATTGCTATCTCCAGATAGAACGTAATTTCTTTCCTGCCCCGCATGTATCGGGGATCAGGTAATAATACGGTGTTCGAATTATAAATTAAGAATTGTTTCAATATCGCCAAGGGAAAAGGGTTTCAGAAGTATATGTATATTTCTGTCATTGATATAGGTGTCGGGAATATATTCTGTGTTTGAACCAGCCATGACCACAATGCTGATTGTTTGACTGATGTCCCTCACCTGAGCGAGGACCGCAAGCCCCGTCATGTCAGGTATGATCAGATCAAGAAACACAAGATCGTATGGTGCAGTATTGTTTTTCAGCAATTCGATCCCGGACTTGCCGCCTGAGGCATCATGAACAGTGCAGCCCTTTTCTTCAAAAAATGTTCGCAGAATAGAGCGGGTTTCTTCGCTGTCATCGATGATCAGTATGTTCCGGTAGGGCTTTTCCCCGATTCGAATATTGTCTGCCGGTTTTTGAATTGCGGGAAAATATGTTACCACCGTTGTGCCGCCGCTGTCATTTCCGGAAATTTCTATCCGGCCTCCGTGGTTTCTGATTATTCCATAGGCCACGGCGAGGCCCATCCCGGCGTGTTTGGATTTGTCCTTTGTGGTATAATAAGGATCGAATATTTTTCCTTCAACGTCCCGCGGGATTCCGGAACCTGTATCCTGAATTGTTACTGTGATAAACTTTATCGGCGTATGGCCGGTAACATCCGGTGCAATGCGGTCTGATTCACTGAATCCCGTACTTATCGTGATAGTGCCCGATTCATTAATTGATTCGGCGGCATTTTTCAGAAATTCAATGAATACCTGCCGCAGCTGATTCACATCGCCGAACACACACATATCCGTTTTGTTGAATTTTCTATCTACCGTAATCCGTGAACTGAGCCCCGGTGTGGCGCCGATTGCGTAAATAACCGGGTTGATTATATCAATGAAGTCAGGGTTGTATTTCCCCCTTCTGGCAAAGCCGAGAAGCTGATTGGTGAGTGTGGATGCCTTCATTGATGCGATATGAATGTTTTCACAAAACTTATGGAGTGGACTGGCGGCATCAATTTTACGCATCAGTATTTCTGCATACCCGGAAATGCCCGCAAGGATATTGTTGAAGTCATGGGCAATCCCTCCTGCAAGACGTCCGATGCTTTCCAGTTTTTTTATTTCCAGATACTCATCCTCCTGGAACTTCCTTTCGGTAACATCTTCAATGATTATTATCAGCCCGCTCCGGTCTTTACTTCTGTCGGGGTCGGGAAATCCCTTCCCGGCGATGTAGAGGGTTTTTAATTTATGTTTAAAAGGAAGTACATACTTGAATGCGGGAACTTCAACCACCTTTCCTGAAAGCACCTCTTTAAGGATTTCACTGACTCCGGCTTTTTGGAGCTGGGGATCGTTCCATATCGAGTAATCCCCTAAATCCTCATGGGTGAGATGCCAGAGCTTTTCAAAGGTAGGATTCAAACGCTTGATGGAACCGTTGCTTCGGATATGAAGAATCGCGTATGGTGAATGGAGAAAAAGGTTTTCAGAAAACAGGAGATTTTTGTGTGCCTCCTCCTCAAGACGCTTCCGCTCCGAAATATCGCGGAACACCGCATTAAGGGCAATGACCTTCCCGTCGCTGTTCTTGACGGCCCTGTTTTTCTGTTCTACCCATATATAGCCTGCGTCTTTTTTCCGCACTTTATATATAAAAAGAGGGAAATCGCCTTCATCCTTTACATTTCTCCAACGGTTAAAAATTTCTCTGCGGTCACCGCTGTTGATTATTTTCAGAAAAAGGTTTGTACCGTAAAATTCTTCCGGATC
This sequence comes from Spirochaetota bacterium, assembly GCA_029573825.1. Lineage (GTDB taxonomy): Bacteria > Spirochaetota > UBA4802 > UBA4802 > JAGODF01 > JAKQCH01. The sequence continues at coordinate 19,272 of JAKQCH010000581.1, forward strand.
ATATCCCAATATTTCCTTTGATGCCCTGTTTATGTACAGTATTTTTCCTGAAGGGTATTCCAGGGACATGATGACGTCAGGAATACTTTCAATAAGGTCAGTGTATCCTGTTTTCAGTTCACGTTCTATTTCAAGAAGAATGTCAATGCCGGGATTTTCCATGAATTATGTGCTATAATAGTATAGTATTTGTATGATGATTGCTGTTACACTCAGATATTGACAAAAAACGTCAAGAACTTATATCCTGTATTGTGCTCCCGCGTTCATTGATTATAGCTGATCAGCGATTATTTCTGCAATATTTTTTAAAGTAATAAAAAAATTCTTTTATTTAAGTTTTTATTAAGGATATGAGTGATATGGGACTATCGCTGTACTGCCGGAGCAAAGGGGTAACAGAGATGTTCCGCAGTATACACTTTTTATGGAGGCGTTGATGAATAATTTTTCCGGGAAAAATGTGATGATTTATGGTGCAGGCACCGGTCTTGGGAAATCCCTTGCCGCTGCACTGGGAAAGGAGCGGGCGAACCTCGCACTGATAAGTGAAAAGAGGAGCGATCTTGAGGATGTGGAACGTGAGGTGGGCATATTCAGAACCAGAGTATACGGATACACCTGCGATTCCGGGAGCGGAAAAGATGTTGAACGTACAATAAAAACTGTCCTCGGCCATTTTGATGCGATAGATATTATCATCCATATTCCGTTACCTTTTGCGTGCGCCCCCTACACGCAGTGTACAAGAGATGCCGTGTTCAATGAAATGCAGCGTCGTATTGCGGGTCCGATACTGCTCATGCGGCATTTTGTGAATGACATGGGAGCGAAAAACAGCGGCAGCATTGTGATTGCGGTTGATGATACCGCGGTGAGAGGGAGAAGCGCACATGCCCTCGCGGGAGCGGCATCCTCAGGAATGAAAGGATTCGCTGACGCTCTCAGAGTTGAGATGAAGACCCGGGGAGCATCAAAGGTGCATGTCACGACCGCCCTTATCGGGGGAAGCGGAATGAACAGAGGTGATGGAGCAACGGAAAAAATACTGGAAGCGCTGAAAAGCGGTAAAACATCAATAACCTATCCTTCCGGCGCAGGTTTGCTGTCACGGTTTCGACATTAAAAAACCGCCGCGCACAGCACTGTGTTTTTTATTTATAGGGTTGACGTGAACAGGCTGTCGGGGGCAGAATACGTCTTCATTTTACGACCATAGCAGAGGGACATGGAATCGAGATTACTTGAAAAACTTAATACAAATCAGCGGGAGGCGGTGCTGCATACTGAAGGCCCCCTCCTCATCCTCGCAGGGGCGGGGTCCGGGAAGACCCGTGTCATAACGCACCGTATCGCGTACCTCGTAAAGGAAAAGATGGTGCCTCCATACCGCATCTTTGCGGTGACCTTTACCAATAAGGCCTGTGAGGAAATGAAAAAGCGTATTGTGGATATTATCGGCCCCACGGGAGAAGGGGTCTTTATTAAGACCTTTCATTCGGCATCGGTATATTTGCTGCGCCGTTACGGCCGAGAAATCGGCATTCCGGGAAACTTCACTATTTACGACCGTTCCGATCAGGAGTCCCTGATAAAACAGATTCTCCTGGACATGAAGCTTGATCCCAAAACCATCAAACCCTCGGTGATTGCATCGAAGATATCGGAAATAAAAGAAAAGATGGAACTTCTTCAGGGGGTCGATATCACGTCCCTGATCCCCTCACAGTTCGCCTTTAATTTTCATGACCTCTATGACGTATATCACGACAAACTCCGTGAGCACAATGCCCTTGATTTTAACGACCTCCTCATTCGTGCGGTTGAACTGTTGCGGGAGAAGCCGGATGTTCTGAAGGAGCTGCAGAAAAAGTGGCAGTATTTCATGATAGACGAGTATCAGGACACCAACTACGCCCAGTATCTGATGTCACACTACCTCGCGGCTGCGTCAAAAAACATCTGCGTGGTGGGTGATGACGACCAGTCAATTTACTCCTGGCGCGGCGCTGATATCAGAAATATTCTGAATTTCGAGAAGGACTATCCCGGAACACAGGTCATCGTTCTTGAAGAGAATTACCGCTCAACGGAACCCATACTTGAAGCGGCGTCGGCGGTCATAAAAAATAATGTAAACCGGAAAGAGAAGGTGCTGAAAGCATGCAGGGGCGACGGCGAGCCGGTTACCCTCTGCAGGGCCAACAATGAATATGGAGAAGCAGAGTTTGTGGTGAATTCCATTGTTAAGCTGAAAAATACCGAAGGGTTGAAAAACTCCGATTTCGCGGTGTTTTACCGGACCAATGCCCAGTCCCGTATTTTTGAAGAGGTGCTGCGAAGGGAAAATATCGGCTACCGGGTAATTGGCGGCCTGAAATTCTATGACCGGAAGGAAATCAAGGATATTCTGGCGTATCTGAAATTTATCGCGAACCCCCAGAGCGCGGTGTCCCTTATGCGGATTATCAATGTCCCGGCGCGGGGTATAGGAAATGCGACTATCGAAAAAATCCAGGATGCCGCGTATGAAGCGGGAACATCGGAATGGAAGGCTATCCAGGAAGGGACCGTGAAAGGTAAACTCCCTGCGGGTATCGCCGAATTCCGAGATTTTATGACATCGGCAATTGTCACCCGTGAAGATATTCCCATAAAAATAAAGCTTTCCGCTTTCGTGGATTATATTATACGTGAGTCGGGATATCTGGAAAGCCTTGAGAAAGAGAACAGTATTGAAAACCGCAGCAGGATTGAAAACATTGATGAATTTATCAACAGTGTGTTCGAATACGAGGACAGGGAACCGGAAGCGGGACTTGAGCAGTTTCTGCAGGACATCTCCCTCCTTACATCAGAGGAGGACCCTGATGGCCAAAATCCCGAGTCCCATGTCGTGACCCTGATGACGGTGCATAACGCGAAAGGGCTGGAATTTCCGGTCGTGTTCCTTACCGGTCTGGAGGAAAAAATATTTCCCCATATCAATTCAAGCGACACCGATGAAGGTGTTGAGGAGGAACGGCGGCTGTGTTATGTGGGGATAACCCGCGCCATGGAACGGCTGTATATGACCAGCGCTGAAATAAGGCGGCGTTTCAAAGAGATCGAGTTCCGGGAACCCTCACGTTTCATTTACGAAATACCCGACCACATAACTGAAGTCGTCGAGTACGGGCATCAGGAAATGACGGCCCGGGCATTGCAGAACAGGAGCAGGTTTGACCGGAAGGGAAACGGATTTCAGCAGAAGCAGGTGGAAAAGGAAAGTGCGCCTCCGCTGTTCGGACCAAAGGACCCGGAGGACAACCGGTCCAGCAGTTTTAAAATCAGGGACCGTATTGTCCATCCGAAATATGGGTACGGGAAGGTGGCGGCAGTTGAAGGTTCAGGAGACAACTGCAAACTCACCATCGATTTTGACGGATGCGGGAGAAAAGTTTTTCTGGAGAAATATACCCCCCTTGACAAAGTCTAATTCATTATTTTTTATATCCTCTGCCTTTGTGTGACGGCGTCCGCTGTCAGTTCTCGCCGGTGCTGCCGGTAAATTTTCTGATCGCTTCCCGCATTTCTTCAAGCCTGTTGGCAATCATGGTGTCGATATTTTTCTGCAGCGTGATTCTGTCAGCATGGTTTTTATCAATTTTGAGGCGTACCTCTGTAAGGGTGTTTTTCATGACGTCATTTTCAGCATTCATTTCTGCTTTCACTAGGTATGATCTGCTTCTGTTGTACTGAATTGTTTCATAGGTGAGATACGCATTATACTGCCGGACAATGCAGACAATGTCTTTATAGAGCTTTGTCATATTCTTAAAAAACCCCGTACATGTTTCCATGAAGTCTTCTTCATTGTGGACGTCGCGGTACACGCCGTCGGATGCCTTTGCAATGCCGGAAAGCTGGCTTCTGGTCCGTGCATTAACATTGAGCCCGATTACTGTCACGTCGGGATTAACGGGACTATCCTTGAGTTCCCGGATAGCCTGAACAGGATTTCCTCCACAGCTTTCCCGTCCGTCGCTTATGAGAATCAGGCTGTTGTTCTGGTCTTCAATTCCGCGGAAAAAATCAAGGGAACGGCGGAGCGTAAAGGCAATGGGGGTCTGTCCCATGGGCTGCAGTTCCTGAATTTTGGATTTTATGGTATTTCTGGTATTGCTGCCTATGGGTGCAATAAGTTCCACACTGTTTTCACCGCACCCGGATTTTCCGTAGATCACGAACCCGATCCGCATGGAGGCCGGAAGAGCATCGACATATTTTGTTAGCACTGTTTTTGCAATCTCAATGCGTGTCGATTCCCCCATCGTTTCACGCATGCTTCCTGATGTGTCCAGAATTATTAACACATTCCGGGGCTGATTAATTCGTACGGGATCAGTTTTTATTACTCCGCATTGCCCGCCGGCAGTGCTTTTTTCAAGGGGCTCATTGATACGGGGGTTGTTTCCTGTGGCTGTTTCGAGGTCATCCGGAAATCCGTCATGGTCGCTGTCCCGGGAAAAAGGGGTTTCCTGAGCATTTACCGGCACTAAAAAAAATATTACTGAAACAATCAGTACCATAATGGCAGATGTAAAATTTCCATGTTTCATAGTTAACCTTCCCTATTGTCGTACAGAATATATTCGTTTATTATAGCAGTTCGGGAATACGATGGAAAATACTTTTTTCATCCACCCTGTTGAAAATGAAGAAAAATTATTTACAGAATTGGTTATGAGAACATGCTGATGTGCAGTAAATAAACAGTCAATATCTGGCAGAAAAGACACACAACTTGTGTCTGGTATTGCATTAAACGAACAATATCCAAAACCATGAAATTTATTCAGGAGGATTTATATGATTCATAAAAATGTCATAACTGATTTCAGCAGCACCGTGTGTGATCCGAAGGTGGACCCCACCGCATGTATACACCCCCTCGCGGCGGTCATAGGAAATGTAATTATCGGGAAAAGGGTCCTGGTATCGCCTTTTGCCTCTGTACGGGGAGATGAAGGGCAGCCGCTCCATGTGGGAGATGAATCAAATGTTCAGGACGGTGTAATAATTCATGCCCTTGAAACCGAGGAGCATGGAAAAGCGGTTGAGAAAAATCAGGTAACTGTTGGGGGAAAGCAGTATGCGGTATATGTTGGGAACCGGGTTTCACTGGCGCACCAGGTCCAGATACACGGCCCGGCACTCGTAGAAGACGACTGCTTTGTGGGAATGAAGACCCTTATCTTCAAGTCGAAAGTGGGGCACGGTACAATCATCGAGCCGGGGTGCATTATTATGGGAGTCACCGTGCCGGAAGGGCGTGTTGTACCGGCGGGAACTGTTCTGAAGGACCAGAAGGCTGCCGATGCGTTACCTGTCATTTCAGAAGACTATCCGCTGAAAGACATGAATAAAGGTGTTGTTCATGTCAATACACATCTGGCTGACGGATATAATAAGGCAGGGCTCTGGTAGGACAGGATACTGTACCCGGTCTGTTAAAATATGCTGCGTTTACTATTGCAGTACCCATAAAGAAAACACCATCATATTCGATGGTGTTTTCTTTACTGTATGCAAGGTATCTTTTCCAGAATAAAGCGCGAAAGATTGAGGGTACTCGTTGAACGTTAATCATATTGTCATGTTTTAATATAAAAGAATTGACATTATGTATATGTGTTTTTAACCTTATTCAAAAAGTAGAACTTATATTTTCTCGTAATCAGTTATATGAATTATTGGTGATTGTTCAATGGAGTTAAGTGGAACGTTATAACCATAGTCTGCTTTAGGCGGTTGTCATTTGTAAAAATAATTTACAATAAGGGGTAGAATATGTCAGAACAACAATCAAAAGGCATTGATGAAATGTATTGTTCTTCGTGTGCTGCAGTTATTAAAAAAGAAGCGGAAATATGTCCAAAATGTGGTGTTAGGCAAAAAGCCGCTCCGAATACTTCAGGAAATATAGAAGGTACAGATTGGTTAACGACATTATTACTTTGTATTTTTCTTGGTCTTGCTGGTATTCACAGATTTTATTCAGGTAGTACTGGTATCGGTGTTGTGCAATTATTAACTTTTGGCGGGTGTGGTCTTTGGACACTATTTGATTTTATAACTATCCTTACCGGTTCTTATAAAGATGGCACTGGTAGTCCTTTAATAAAAAAGAATTGAGTGAAAAACAATTTGTATTGTTAAAAATTGTAATTATCATTTTTGCTCCTATCTTACTGATTGTCGTTCCGACAGCTTATGTCGAAAATGGGCCATCGATATGCATTTTTAAAAATATTTTTAATTTTGATTGCCCGGGATGTGGTATGATGAGAGCGATTTCTTGTGTTTTCCATTTACAATTTATCAAAGCCTTTAATTATAATAAAATGATAATTATCATTTTCCCATTATTAACATATATATATATTAAGTATATTATTTTTCTCTATAGGAAATTAACTACAAATGACTTATCTTAAGTCATTTGTAGTTAAGGATAAAATTAAAAAAATATTTAAACTGGACAATTATCGTTTATAGAATTTATATTCCATATAATAAGTTTGGCACTCCAAAAAAACATCCCGCACATAAAAGATTATTTGACAAAAAAAAGTATTTTCAGGCTAATAAATCAATCTGTATGTATTGTGATCTATACACCTCCCCTGCCATGAGGGTTTAATGCTGGTGTTTCCTGTTTCCTCAAGTAATAAAATTGGAGATTCCCTATGAAAAAGATATCATTGTTTCTGGCGGTACTGTTGCTGTCTTCAGTTGCATGTACCAGCAGCTATCATAAACTGGTGCGTCTTTTTAAGACTAATATTTCTATTGAGGAAGTCCTCAAAGAAAAAGAACGGTACGATTTATCGGCAAACCCTGCGGAGAAGCATCTGATTCTGGATAATCTTCAGAAAAATCTTGTTACTGTTAAAAATGCAGTTGTGAAAGATATTATACCGGCAATCAACATAGACTATAAATTTTCCGTGGTGGTAAGCATTCCCGGTGAGAAAGGAACAATTGACTGCTATATACATACAAAAACAATTTATCAGAAGGAAGACATCAAGCATATCGCACGGATGAAACAGGGCGTGACAAAGATCAACGCCCGCGGTGAGTTTAACAGATTTATTACTCTCCTTGATGATGTGTATGCGAGGATAGAGCTGATTAATTCTGATGTGGAAATAATAGAATAAGGAAGGGAGAAAAACTGCGTAATGGAATCATTTATTCAGAATCTTTTCGCTGAAAGGATCGGCGGAAAAAATTACGGGAAAGACAATAAAATTTACAAGTTCGAGAAAATCAAACGTGCCAAACGCGAGGCGATGGAAAAGAACCCCGGTATTAGTCTTATTGATTTCGGTGTCGGTGAGCCCGACGAGAAAGCCTTTGATGTCGTAATCGCTGCTCTGAAAAAAGAAGCTGACGATCCCGCGAACCGCGGTTATTCCGATAATGGTATCGTCGAATTCAAGGCGGCTGCCGTTGACTACATGAAAAAGGTTTATGGCGTTACGGGCCTTAATCCTGAGACCGAGGTTATCCATGCGATCGGCTCAAAGTCCGCCCTTGCCATGATGCCGTCAGCCTTTATCAACCCCGGTGACGTGGCGCTTATGACTGTTCCGGGATATCCTGTTTTCGGGACCCATACCTCGTGGTACGGGGGAGAGGTGTATAATCTTCCGCTGAAAAAAGAAAACGGGTTTCTCCCTGACCTGACAGGCATTCCCGGGGACATTCTGAAACGGGCGAAAGTGCTGGTTTTAAATTACCCGAATAATCCCACGGGAGCTGTCGCTGATGAGTCCTTTTACCGTGAAGTAATAGAGTTTGCCCGTAGAAACAGTATTGTGGTTGTTGTTGATGCCGCCTATGCGGCCCTTGTGTACGGGGGGAAACCGTTTTCATTTCTTTCGATCCCCGGCGCGAAGGATGTGGGAGTGGAAATTCATTCTCTCTCCAAGGCCTTCAATATGACAGGATGGCGCATGGCGTTTGTCGTGGGTAATGAGCTTGTGGTGCGCGCCTTCGCCGATGTGAAAGATAATTATGATTCAGGCCAGTTCAAGGCAGTGCAGAAAGCAGGCGCTGCGGCGCTGCAGAATCCTGACATTACCGATAAGATTAATGTGAAATATGAAAGAAGACTGAAGAAACTGGTTGCCCTGCTTCAGAGGCTTGGTTTCGAGGTTGAAATGCCCGGAGGGACATTTTATCTGTATGTAAAAATTCCCCGGGGAGTAAAAGGAGGAAGAAGGTTCGAAACTGCGGAGGAGTTTTCTCAGTTTCTGATCAAGGAGATGCTGATTTCAACGGTTCCCTGGGATGATGTTGAACCGAATGTTCGCTTTTCCGCTACCTTTGAGGCATCCGGTATTGACGATGAGGAACGTATAATGAAAGAAGTGGAAACGAGGCTTGCGGAATATACGTTTGAATTTTAATAGCCGAAGTTACCGTGCATGATACTACAACCCCTCCCTTAACGGCAGGGGTTTTTTATTGCCACATGAAAAAATGCTTTAAATATTTTTATGCCGGTACTACTATATTGGTGTCTCGGTCCGGTTATACGGAGGTAACGGGAAATAATGATATCATTCTTCTCCCGCGTTGATGGCGGCTGGGGAGAATAGCGCTTCAGAATTCCGGATAATTACCGGGCAGAAGCGGTAAATTAATGACAGTGAAAGTAATGCCATGAAAAAGAAAATAATTATTATTTCATTGATTGTGCTCGTAGTCATCATTATTGCTGGATTTATAATTTCCACAATCTATGTGCGGAAGACTGTAACATATAATGGGACCGTGCCGGGAGGTGTCTCCGGGGAGGTGGTGGTAACAAGGGGCCGGAATGGTATTCCGTCCATTCGGGCGCAGTCCATGGAGGATGCCTATTATGCCCTGGGATTTCTGCATGCACAGGACCGCGTGGTTCTCATGGAATATTACCGGGCGATTGCATCGGGTAGTCTCGGGGCGCTCGTGGGACAGGAAGGCCTTGCAATGGACAAACTTGC
>JAKQCH010000019.1 GCA_029573825.1 Spirochaetota bacterium
GTTATTTTTCTGTTTCAGACCAGGAAATGAGTATTCTGCTGATATCGAAGGATTTTCAGGAATTGGTATCTGATGCATAAAAAAATCCTTGAAATACCTTTAGCGGAAAAGCATAATGATACGGTTCAGGTAATGCCCATGTAATCAATCTCCGGATGCGGGGAAGATTTAAAAGGTGAAACAATGACATCATACAACTGTACGTCCTGCGGGGCTCCCATTGAGGTAAAAAACCGGTTCAGCAAGGTGATCGTGTGTCCCTACTGTGACACGCACCATAAAGTGAATGTGGACGGCCTCGATCCATCGGGCAAGCATCCGAAGCTTGCAGAGTTTCCTTCTATTTTTCACGTGGGATGCAGGGGGACAATTCTCGGGAAGCCTTTTTCCGCCCTGGGGCGGCTGCGGTACAAATATTCCGGCGGTTTCTTTGATGAATGGTTTGTCGATTATGACGGCGAGCCTGCATGGTTCGCAGAGGACGAGGGGACATTTACCCTTTTCACGGAAATGATTGAGGCAGTTGATCTGCCGGAAAACATTGATGCCCTGAAACCGGGCCAGAACATCCTTGTTGGTGATAAGAAGGTAATGATTAAGGAGAAGGGGGCCGCCACCATTGAAGGCGGAGAAGGTGAACTGATGCATTATATTGAACCGGGGACGCCGGTGAAGTATATTGACGGAATATGGAGCGGGAAGAAAACCTCCATCGAATTCAGTGAAGATGAGCTGGAACTTTTTATCGGACAGCCGCTGATGAAGCGGGATATCGTTGTCGAGGGCTGAGACATGGGAGATAATTCTGAGGACATCAGGGGTCTCAAATGTACCGCTTGCGGCGGTGATCTGGGGAAAAGCTATCGTATAGAGGGGAGCGGCGAGGATGCCGAGGAAATCCCAATAGCGAAATGTCTTTCCTGCGGTAATGAATTTGATCAGCATACACAGGAGTACTACCAGGTGTATGCTGATATGTTTATTGCGGACAAGGACCTTACCGTTTTGCAGCTTGGTGCGAAGGGTGAAATTGACGGTATCGAATATGAAATTATCGGCCGGATCCGCTACCAGGAGGAAGAGGAATACGAGCTTTCGGTATGGGACGAGTGGATGGCGGTTTCCAGTGATGGAGTGTATCACTGGTTTGTGGAGGAGGACGGGAAAATATTCTCCTTTACGGAATATGCTCCTGAGGATATTGATCTTGAGCCTGACGGGAATTTCTTCACCTTCGAAGGAGGCAGATTCTCTAAAGAGGATACCGGTTTTGTGGCGCGTATCGTATATGCCGAAGGTGAGCTTTCATGGGAACCCGAGATCGGCGAATCGGTGCAGTGCTATGATTTCACACAGCGCGGATTCAATTACACCATAGAACAGTCGGAGGATGAAGTTTCGATAACCAGGGGTAAACGGGTTCCCCATCGAAAGGTGATACTGGCATTCCGCAAAGATGAATATCTTCAGAAATACGAAAATACCATGCGGAAACGGAAAATCTATAAGAGAAAGGCCATTGTGTATATAATTATGATGATACTTGCCTTTTCTCTTACCATGGTGCGCTGTTTTTCCGGACATGAAATACCCGATGCCGTTGACCATCAGAACCTGATAGTTCTCACAAATAATGTATATAAAGTAGAAGAGGGGAATGGATTGTACTTCAGTCAGATTCTGTTTCCTCCAGTGCATTTAAGTAGCTCTCCTGACAAGCTTTATGAAATGCAGGTCAGTGTCGATAAGGGAATCCAGGACTTCCGTCTTGAGTGGCAGTCATACCGTCTCATGCTGATAAAGAAGGAAAAGATCAAAGCACACCTTAAAAACCGTGGCGCAGAGATACCGCAGGAAACACCTCCCGTGACTGACCCCGCAGAGCCGGTAAAGCCCAAAGAGGATGCAGCGGGGGTGGCTGAAGGAGTGCCGGTTGCCGGGAATTATGGCCATGGCGGCGGTTATTTTTCTCTGAAGAACACCCTGGAAGAGGTTGATGCGCTGCAGGAACCGATGGAGTCGTTGAGCATAAGCGGTGATTTCTGGGATGAGGAGGGATATGATGATGAGGGACACTGGCATGAGTATACAACCAGTGTTGATCAGGACTTTGCCCTGGATGAAACCGGTGATTATTATATTTATCTTGAATCATACAGCCAGAACAGGCGGAGACCTGATTCCCTGAAAATTGCCATATCTGACAATGTGAAAAGTTACCGGTACTTTCTGATCGTGTTTTTTGTATTCCTCGTACTCTGGATAATAAATCATCTGAAATCAAAATCATATAATGAATTGCCCTTTGAAGTGGCTGCTGACTAAAACGGGAAAGGAGCGCACGGAATGATCAGGACAATACTGGTGTCGCTGATATTATTCAGCACCGCAATCGGATTTTCCTATTATCTTGTGGGATACGACAGGGGGGGACAGCATTATATTTCCCGCCAGCGTGAACACCGGAAATCTCTCCGTGTCGGAAGCAGAACCGGCGTGTATTATGGCCATGGGCCCTATAGTTCACGGGGGCCGCGGTTCGGGAAGTAAGATTTTTCCTGATGATAAAACTGATGTACTATACTGTCAGTTTTACTATATAATGATTAAAAAAAATATAACATGTAGGGGGTAGATTGTTTCTATGAGTAATTTAATGACCTTGGTGTTTGGTATTGGGGAAACAGTTATCTATTCACTTGTCGGCATCGTAATGATGGGGGTTGGATTTCTGATCATAAAGATATTTACCCCGTTTTCAATAAAAAAGGAAATCGAAGATGATCAGAATACCTCTCTCGGAATAATAATCGGTTCAATTATTCTCGGCATTTCAATTATTGTCGCCGCGGTTATTTCATCACCTTCAACCTTGTCGAGATCCGCCGGCGCTGCTGCTACGTCTGTCATTCAGACGCAGAACCAGAAATAGTGAAAAACAGTCTGGGAGTATTTGAACAGAGACTGCTTCTGTTTTCTGTTTTTATTGTAGCATTGTGCGGAATTACCTATGAACTTGTGCTGGGTTCTCTTGCAACCTATCTGCTGGGGAATCCGGTGCAGCAGTATTCAATTACCATAGGGTTTTTTCTGGTATCAATGGGAATTGGTTCATACCTTTCCCGTTTTTTTGTTGATAAGCTGCTTAAAACTTTCATACTGATAGAAGTGGCCCTGGGAATTGCAGGAGGAATGTCGGTAATTGTTCTCAATTACCTGTTCTCGTTCAGTATCTCATATTATATGCTGCATGTTTTTTTCCTCATTGCAATCGGCCTTCTTGTGGGTCTTGAAATCCCTTTGCTGACGAGGATATTGAAGGGATATGGCGCGCTGAAGGATGTAATTTCCAATGTACTTTCTCTTGATTATCTCGGCGGCCTTGGCGGTTCGCTTCTTTTCCCCCTTGTTCTTTTCCCTTATGCCGGGAGGCTCCTGACAAGTCTGACCGTGGGAGCCCTGAATATTTCTGTGGCAATAGCGCTTATCGCTTTTATCAGGTATCCGGAGAGAAAAAGGTCAGACTATGTTTTTCCTGTTGTTGCCCTGCTTGCTGTTCTTGCCATTGCTTTTTCCTCGGACCAGCTGAACCACTTCCTGAAGAAGCGTCTTTTTTTTGACGATATCGTCTTTTCCCGGCGTTCACAATATCAGGAGATTGTACTTACCAGGACAGGTGATGATTTCCGACTGTATCTTGACGGATCACTGCAGTTTTCCACGTTTGATGAATACCGCTATCATGAAATGCTCGTATATCCGGCACTCATGCTCCATCCCGGTTCTGAGAAAAAGGTGCTTGTAATGGGAGGCGGTGACGGCCTTGCGGTGCGGGATGTGCTGAAATGTAATGGCGTGAAGAGTGTTACTCTTGTTGAACTTGATCCGCTGATGATTTCTCTGGCAAGGCACAATCCTTCCTTTAAAAGGATAAACAGGGATTCCCTGAATGATTCCAGGGTGCGGGTGATAATTGGCGATGCCTTTATGTATCTGCGGAAGACCAGTGAAACCTATGATGTCATCATAGCGGATTTTCCTGATCCTCACGATGAATCAATTTCCAAGCTGTATTCCGTGGAACTTTTCAGGATGGTGAAACGGACCCTGAGGGGGAACGGTGTCTTTATCACCCAGTCGACGTCGCCACTTTTCGCACGGGACGCATTCTGGTGTATTCATAACACGATGGGGCAGGTGTTTTCCCGGGTAACGGCGTATCATGTCTATGTGCCGACCTTCGGGGACTGGGGTTTTAATATCGCCATGCTCCGAAAGGGGAAATTTGAAATGCCGGAGAGACGGGACATCGATTTCAGGTTTTTTTCCCCTGCAACCTTTGCCGGCTCACTATACTTTCCCCGTGACAGCAGGAAGCGGTTGACGAAAATCAATACCTTTGACAGGCCGGTTCTGTATACCTATTATCTTAATGCCTGGCGGTATATGGATTATTAAAGGAGCGTTTGTATGGCTGCTTTGATTCTCTCCACACCTTTTACTATGTTTTCATCTGAAGTTGCGAAAGACATTCGAATATTGTCATCACTGCCGAATTCCGCTCCCGGCACAACGGCAACCTTTGCTTCTTCAAGGAGATATGTCGTGATCCTGTGGGAGTTGTTGGGTTTGTCGGCATACTTTTCTGCAATACCTTTCCATCCGGGAAGCGCATACACTCCCGTTACATTCGGGAATGCGTAAAAGGCCCCTTCCGGATTCATGCAGGTTATTCCCGGTATGCTGTTGAGCCCTTCCACAATGATTTTTCTCCTCCTTGTAAAGGAGTCCACCATTTCCTGTATGACAGATTGATCGCCGATAAGGGCTTCAATAGATGCCCATTGGGAGATCGATGTCGGATTGGATGTTGACTGACTCTGGAGTATTTCCACTTTTTTGATGATATCGGCATTGCCTGCCATATATCCGATTCGCCACCCTGTCATGGAGTATGTTTTCGATACTCCGTTCAGGACAATGGTGTTTCTCTTGTGGTCTTCACTCAGGCATGCAATGTTGGTAAAATGGATGCCATCATATAAAATCGATTCATATATATCATCGGATATGACAAGAATATTTTTCTCAAGAAGAATGTCGGCAATAACTTCCAATTCCAGTTTTGAATATGTAGCCCCTGTCGGATTTGAAGGAGAGTTTATGACGATGGCCCGGGTTTTTGGAGTGAGATGTTTTGTAAGCTCTTCGGGAGTGATTTTGAAACCATTTTCTTCCTTTGTATAAAGAATTACCGGATTTCCATCTGCAAGACTGATCATTGACGGGTATGATACCCAGTAGGGTGCCGGAACAATCACTTCGTCATCTTTGTTTAAAAGAATCTGCATGAGATTGTAAAAGGAATGTTTTCCTCCGCAATTAACGGTGATTTCACTATTTGAGTACTCAAGATTATTGTCCCGTTTGAATTTTTCGGCAATGGCTTGTTTCAATTCTGTTATACCACCAACCGGCGTATATTTTGTCTTGCCGGATTCAATTGCCCGTATGGCGGCATCCTTGATGAATCGCGGTGTGTCAAAATCAGGCTCTCCGGAACCGAATCCGACAACGTCGATCCCCTTTGCTTTCATCGCGTTGGCAACAGCGGTTATCGCAAGAGTCGGTGATGGTTTAATCTGCAGAATACGGTCAGAAAATAGCATAATGATCTCCTCATTATCTGATTGTGATAATGTTAGTGTGAAACACGTTTTGTACTTCGAAAATTGGGTTCAGGGATATGGAACTGAAGGGAAATACGTGATGTTGAGATCAGGTGCCCGAACAACCCACGGTATGCTAAATATGATGATTACAATGTCAAGATTTTTTAATAAAATTGTTGAAATTTAGAAAAGCTGAAACTATTCTTATTCCGTTCTTTCATATTAATATGTGACAGCGAAGATATAATACAGGATTTTGGTAATGATGTGTTGATATCCAGTCTGTACCGGGAATGGATGCATGTCGCAAAATATCTGTTTTGCTCTGTATTTATGTGGTTGATATTTATTATAATGTATGATTGAATAGTTGTGTGGGTTGTTGGAATTATAATTGTGAATAGAGAGATAATATGAGGATAACATTATGGGGTGTTCGCGGGTCGATACCAACTCCCTTCAGTCATACAATGGTGAGTGAAAAGATAAAAAAGGCGATGTCCCTTGCGACACAGAAAGATATATCGTCTGAGGAATCAATTGACAGGTTTATAGATTCACTTCCGTTTTCCGTAAAGGGGACGTATGGTGGAAATACTACCTGCCTTGAGGTCCGGTCAAAGGATGGGGAAATCATTATTGTTGACGGGGGTACCGGGTTGAAAAATCTCGGAGCCTCTCTTATGCGGGAGGACTTCGGGAGAGGCGAGGGTGTCGCAACCATGCTGTTTACCCATACACACTGGGACCATATTCAGGGGATACCATTTTTTGTTCCATTCTACATAAAAGGAAACAGGTTTAATATATACTCACCTTTCAGTGACATAAAGGAGCGAATCGAGTATCAGCAGGTATTCAGCCATTTCCCGGTTAATCTCGATTACATGTTTGCTACCAAGGAATTTTTTGTACTGGAGAAAGAATCCGAACTTAATCTGAATGACATGAAGATCATTAACAAAAGAATGCGCCACCCGGGAGGATGTTTCGGATTCAGGTTTGAGGAGAGCGGTAAATCATTTGTATTTACAAGTGACTGCGAGTTTAATATTGATGAAATGGACTATATTGACACATACCGCGATTTTCTGACAAACGCAGATGTGGCTGTGTTCGATGCGCAGTATACATTTGAGGATTCTGTAATTAACAAGGTTGACTGGGGCCATTCTTCGGCGGCGATAGCGATAGATATTGCCGTTCGTTTTAACATCAAAAAGCTGATTCTGTGGCATCATGATCCTGATCACAATGACGAAAAGCTTGATGCGGTATTGTCAAACGCAATGACGTACCTGAGCATGGACAAGAAAAAACGCGATTATGACCTGCAGATAGAAGTAGCATTTGACGGGATGGTGATTGATTTATAAATAAATAGTACCATGTCCTTGCGCTGAAAAGGTACATCACCGGTATCTTTTTTTAATTTCCCGGTGTTGGTATTCATTGTTGTGCGATTGCTAATAATTAAATAAGCGGGCAGTCCCAGTGGTACTGCACTCCTTCACAATCATGTCATTCCCGGAGAGAAAGATGTAGCTGATTGGTTTTTCGCGAAAATCAATATTTCGAGAGGGGATATTGTATGGGCAATACTGTACAGCCAAAATCATTACTTCTGGTTGAAGATGAGGCCGTCATCGCAATGGATCAGGCTGCGGTTCTTGAACAGTATGGATTCATGGTTCACACTGTGCACTCCGGCGAAGATGCGGTACGGTTTTGTGAAGAGGGCGGGAACGTCGATCTCATTCTTATGGATATTGATCTTGGTGAGGGGATAGATGGTACTGAAGCTGCGAAGCAGATACTGAAGATGTATGATATCCCGGTGGTATTTCTCTCTTCGCATACAGAAAGAGAAATAGTGGACCGGACAGAGAAAATAACCTCCTATGGCTATGTTGTCAAGCATTCAGGTATTGTGGTTCTGGTTGCTTCCATTAAAATGGCGTTCCGGCTTTTTGAGGCGAACAAAAAAATTGTTGATGAACTTTCTGAACGCAGAAAAGCCGAAGAAGCATTACAGACTTCTCTTGATCACCTGCGCCGCAGTCAAAGTGTCGCACGGATCGGCAACTGGGTCCTCGACCTTGCGGCCAATACATTTCAAGCATCAGAGGAAGGTCTTCGCCTGTTTGGCTTTCCGGCAGATGCGACACCTGGATTTGAAGAAGTTGTCGCATTGATAGATCCCGCAGACAGGCCCCGCCTCAAATCCGTACTTTCGGAATCATTGCACTCCGGAAACCCGTATCAGGTTGAAATGAAAATTATTGCCAGAGAAACCGGTATGACGCGGCATATCTTTTCAATCGGAGAAATTGAACATGATAGTGACGGTAACCCTTCACGGATCGTCGGTATTAACCTTGATATTACAGAGCGGGTTTATGCAGAAAATGCCTTACGTGAAAGTGAAGAGAAATATCGGACTCTTGTTGAGAATATTAATGATATTATATTTACACTTGATAGTGAAGGGCGTGTCACATATATCAGCCCCCGTGTGTATCAATTGAGTGGTTATAGACCGGATGAACTGATTGGTAGAACCTTTACTGATTTTATTTATCCTGAGGATATGGCCGGACTGATGGAGAGTTATCAGCAGACTATGGAGGGCGCTCTTGCTCCATATGAATACCGTGTTCTGCACAAAGACGGATCTGTCCGTTTTGTCAGAACATTCAGTAGTGTTGTTGCCGGGCAGGGGAAACCCGCAACACTCACCGGTATTATGACCGATGTAACCGAACGAAGACAGGTGGATGAGGCGATAAAGCTCAGCGAACAGAAATACAATGCGTTTATCAATTCTTCTGCGGACATGGTTTTCCTGAAAGATGAGGACTTACGGTATACCATGATTAATCCCAATCTCGCAGAGTTTTTCGGAAAAGAGTGCGAAGATGTCGTCGGGCTGACTGATTTTGATCTCATGCCGGAAGAAGCGGCAATCAATTGCCGGAAAAGCGATCTCGAGACGCTGGAAACCAACAGAACTGTTGTAAACGAGGAGAAGGTAGGCGAACGTTTTTTTGAGACAATAAAATTTCCAGTTACATTAGGGCAATCGACGGTTGTCGGGGGATATATTCGTGATATCACGAAACGGAAGAATGCGGAAATGGAACTTGCACTGGCATTTGAAGAGAAACAGGCGCTGCTCCGCGAGCTGCAGCACAGAATAAAGAACACACTTGTAATGATAACTTCGCTGGCAAGCCTCGAGGCCGGGGCATCGAAAGATTCTTCGGTAAAAGAGGCACTTGCAAGTATTAAAGGGAGAATCGATACACTTTCAACACTTTATTCAATATTATACTCATCAGGTGATATTAAAGAGCTTCGCCTTGATACGTATCTCCGTTCTGTTGTCGATGCAATTATGATTGCATATAAGCCTGTCGGAAGGACAATAGATGTTCAATTGTTTCTTGAGGATATACGCATTGATACAAAAAAAGCAACATCGTTGGGCCTTATTCTGAATGAACTGCTTACCAATTCACTTAAATATGCTTTTGCAGAGAGTATAGATGGAAAGGTGCAGGTGGAATTGAAGAAAACAGGAAGGGGCATTGAGCTTTCGGTAATTGATGATGGAAGTGGACTACCCCGGGATTTTGATCCGAAAAAGTCAGGTGGATTCGGATTGAGGCTTGTCGGGATGCTGGTCAAACAGGGTAAAGGGGGTATTGAATATGAGTGTAACACTGATACCGTGTTCAGAGCATGGATATCTTTATTATAATGGGCCAGCTTCATAAAGCGGTATAACAAAAGAAAAAAAAAGCTATGGAGTAACCATAGCTTTTTTTTTCTTTTGGGCGCTGAGGGGATCGAACCCCCGACCCTCTGCTTGTAAGGCAGATGCTCTCCCAGCTGAGCTAAGCGCCCTCAATTTCTTTTTCAGTGTTTTTGCTTGCTTTAAATGTTAGTATCGATTTTTCCGGCAAATGCAAGTGTTTTCCGGCAATCGGAGAATACACATTCCTTTCCTTCCTTACGACACGACTGAATGAACCGAAACCGCGTATTTCAACCCTCTCGCCATTATCAGCACTCTTGACAATGCAGTCCAGGAAATTATCAATTACATAGCCAACTTCGCGGCGTTTAATTCCACTTTGTTCCGCTATCTTTAAAACAATCTCCTGTTTTGTCAAGAAGACCTCAGCTTTATTATAAAAATTTTTTTACAATTTTTCAGGATTCTGCCGGTTTGCTTAAAAGAGCATTAATCTTCCTGGCAATCCGTGATTTTTTCCTTGCTGCAGTTTTTTTATGAACAACCCTTTTGCCTGCAGCAGTGTCAATTGTTTTCGTAAAATCTTTATTAATCTGCTGAATTTCTTCAGGACTGATTTCCTTTGCTGACAAAGCTTTCAATACTTTCTTTGAAGAAGTGCGAATTGAAGATTTCACCTGGGAGTTCTTCGCCCGTCTTTTTTCGTTTGTGATGTTGCGTTTTTTCGCTGATTTGATGTTTGCCACAATGCCACCCTTATGCTAAAAAGAATTTAGAGAACACTTATCAATCCATTATGTCGCCGTGTCAATCAGAAAAATAAAAAAAAATAATTTTGGAGAAAAATTAATCAGAGATAAGCATCTTGAATAGTTTGCTGGCATAAAAATAAACTTTACATTCAACATTATTATTTTTTTTATGTGCGAGCGTTATTACCTTTGTATTGCTGCCGAAAAAGGAATATATGGTAAGATCTTTATCCTGCTGAACAGTTGGATTTCCGTATATTGGAGAGAGTTTTGTGATTATGGAGTTGAAATTGTTTTGGGGTATTGTTCCATGATATTCAAGAACCGAATATAGTTTGCTGTTTACAAGAAGATAATCCTTTACGGGGTCAGAGCTGGCGCG
>JAKQCH010000032.1 GCA_029573825.1 Spirochaetota bacterium
CCCCTGTTGTTATAGGCAATGGCAAGACGCGGATCAGAACGGATCGCGCTGGAAAAATCCCGTACCGCCCTGTTATAATCCTCCAGATAATAATACACAAGGCCCCGGTTATTATAGGCTAATGAAAATTTCGGATGGAGCGCGATCGCCTTCGAATAATCATTGAGCGCCTTCGCATATAACTTCATGTCCTTGTGTACATTACCCCTGTTGAAGTATGCATTGTAATAATCACCGTCCGTTGCCACCGCTCTGTTGAATTCAAGGAGGGCCTTTCGGGTATCCCCTTTTCTGAGATGCGCCACACCGAGATTGTTATATGCAAGGGCATAATTCGGCCGGAGTTTGAGGGATTTGTTAAAATCACTGATTGCCCGGGGAAGCTGACCGGTATTCGCAAACACCACGCCCCTGTTGTTATACGCATCCGCAAGGTCTGGTTTCAGCAGCAGGGCTTTCCCGTAGTCCTTCACTGCCCGTGGATACTCCTTTCGTTCGCTGAAAAGATTGCCGCGGTAGAAAAACGCAAGATAATCATCCGGATTGCATTCCACTGACCGGTTAAAATCCTTAATGGCTCTCGATATATCACCTTTTTCAATGTAAGTCGATCCCCGGTATGGATACGCGAGGGAACACTGCGGGTTGAACGTTATCGCTTTGTTGAAGTCGCCAATTGCAAGATCAAATAATCCCTGCGCCTTGTACGCTTTACCGCGTTTTATATAAAGCCTTTCATCTTCAGGATTTTCTTTCAGGGCCCTGCTGTAACTGTCAATTGCCTGTTTGTAGGCGAGTTCCCTGTTCGCAGCAACCCGCTGGAATGCGGGGTCAATTTCAAGGGCCCGGTTGTAGTCTTCAATGGCTTTTTCGAAATTCTGCTGCAGATGATATGCGACACCGCGGTTATTATAGGCATGGGCAAAGTTCTTTTTGAGCTTGATTGCGCGGCTGTAGTCCTTAACGGCCTTCGGATAATCACCCATCGCATAATATACAAGTCCCCTGTTGTAATATGCCACAGAGAAACGCGGATTCATTTGAATCGCTTTGTCATAGTCCGCGAAGGCATTTTCATAGTCGCTTCTTCTCTTATATTCAATCGCCCTGTTATTGTATACATACGCAATGTTGCTGTCAGCTTTCAACGCATCATTGTAACTGCCGAAAGCATCATCCTGCCTGCCCATGTCTGAATACACGGTTCCCCGCAGGTTGTACAGAAAAGCGGCCCATGAAGGGTCCTTTTCCACGGGATTCTCAAGCTCTTGTGTGATAAGCTGCATTTTTTTTTCAGCAGTCAGATTCTGGAGCTTCCCGCGAAACTCTTCTTCCCGGGTCGCCGCCTCCAGGGGCAGAATGATCAGAAGAGAAAAAACGACAAGGGCCAAGCCTAATTTTTTTCCATGTGTCATCATTAAATACTATATGCTCCCTGCATCATATACGACAAGATTTATATAACGATCACAATCCATTCAATCATAATTTATTGATAATCAATAAAAATGTTGTTCGGCAGCAGACGCACCCAGTGCGTCAAAACATACGCGGGATATTCTCCCGGCTTTCTGAGCAAATTTTTAATGACAGAAATATAATCATCACTGATAGTATCGACAGATACGGTGCACTATTGAATTATATTCATAAAAAACAGACACCAATAAACATTGAAACCATGAAGAATGACCGGATACAGTACGAAGTTGAAACTTCAAAGGAGGGGATACCCACTCTTTCCATTGAGCGGAACGGCATAAAATCATATTTCCACAGCAGGGTTGCCCCCTCGCGGGATGCACGAATATTTGACCAGCAGTTTTTTCCGGAAAAATACGACACCCTCGTCATGCTGGGACTCGGCCTCGGATATCATCTCACCCCGCTGCGGGACATCGCCGGACAATTCCGTGCCATCATCATCATTGACATAATTGAGGGAATTCACCGTGAACTGGCGCCAAATCCCCTCACCTCATTTCTTTCCGGCACGGACAATATCACCATCCTCACAGGCATGAAGCCGGAAGAAGTGATAAAATATCTGGAACAGGCCCTTGATGTATCATCCATGAAGGGCATACAGGTCCTTGCGCATCCGCAATTCGCACGGATATTTCCGGAATATTGCAATGCGGTGAAAACAGGCATTGATTCACTGCTGACAAAAAAAGCGGGAAATGCCGCCACAAAGCGTGCCTTCGGACTGCGGTTTCTAAAAAATGCCCTGAAGTCCCTGCCCCTCATCCCGCAGTGTTTTCCCGCCTCTGACCTTAAAGATGCCTGCAGCGGCCTCCCGGCGGTTATCATCACCTCGGGTCCATCGCTGGAGCCCCTTCTCCCGGGACTGCTGGAAATGCAGAAGAACGTGATTATCATTGCGGCGGACTCCGCGCTGCCGGTACTGGTGCGCAGCGGGATCACTCCGGACATTACCGTCTCCATTGATCCGCAGCCCTATATCCGAGAGCACTATATGCGCAGCCCATTACGGCCGGGCCTACACATCGTCACCCCCACCTCTGACATTTCGGCGTTTGGGAACGGCGGGTGTGTCCTGTCCCTCAATTCCCATCCCTTTTCACAGCTCATTGATGAGCTCTTCCCGGACATCACGGGTTCAGTGGATTCCTCAACGGGGACCGTCGCGGGGGATGCGATCCAGACCGGATTGTATCTCGGCTGCAGTCCCGTGGCGGTGCTTGGTTTTGACTTCTCCTTTCCCCGGATGAAAATTTATGCGCGGGGCACCGCCTATCAGGACCGGTATGCACTTTTTTTCCAGGACCGGTTCAAACCTGTTGAGACACGCAACATGGACTATATCCGCACATCGAGCGGCGCCCTTCGGGAGCAGGGACGCTTCACGAGAAAATCGTTTCTGCAGTACCGCAACGCGATCGGACAGTTGTTACGACAGCAGCCGGGAACAACGGTATACAATCTCGGAGCAGGGGGCCTGCCCGTTGAAGGGGTTCCCGGCATATCACTTGAAGACTTTTCGGGTCGATATTGCCCCGCTGCGCTGAGAAAAGACGCCCTCCTGAATATATCAGCATCCCGGAGCAAAACCCTCCGTGAAAAAATTGACTTCACCATGCTGAAATCCGCGCTGAAAGACCCCGTTGTGTTTGAAAGACTAATGGAGGCTTCCGGGGTTAACCTCAGAAATAAGACATACCGGGACACCCTGCAGCAGATGGTGAATATAATCACGGCAAAGAATAAAAAACAAGGAGACCATACATGAGAGTGGGAGTAACCGGAATTTATGCGTCGGGGAAAGGGACCGTATGCGCGATGTTTGAAGAAATGGGAGCAACGGTGGTAGACACCGATATACTTGCACGGGAAATAGTGGAACCCGGTTCAGAGACCCTGGGACAGCTTGTTAATGAATTCGGCAGCGGGATACTCAATGATGACGGCACCCTGAACAGGCGCACACTGGCAAATATCGTCTTCAAGGATTCATCAAAAGTAGCGATCATAAACAGCATTACACACCCGGCGATCCTCCAGCGCACCATCGATATCGCCCCGGAAAACGCTCCTGAAATATTTATGATTAACACACCTCTTCTCTTCGAGTCAGGGTTCGATGCATTTATGGACAAAAACATTGTTGTCACCGCCGACAGGAGTCAGGCTGTTGCACGCGGAATTGCCCGGGACAACATAACGGAAAATGAGATAGAAGACCGGCTGAACAATCAAATTTCCCTTAATGAAAAAGTTACACGTGCCGATTATGTTATTGATAACTCACAATCAATTGAAAACACCAGAAGGCAGGTTATCAGTATATGGAAAATTTTGACGCACGGAACCAAAACCGGGTAAGGGAAAAGAGCGTATATCTGCTGCATCTCGACACCCCGAGAATAATTATTTTATCCTGTGTGATTATAGGCGTCCTCGTTGTGGCATTTCTCGTGGGGATGAATATTAACAGCGGCCAGGGGCCATCACAAAATACGATCTCCCAGAAGGACATGCTGTTTAATCCTCCCCCGGCAGATCTCGCGATACCGGGACAGGAAGAAACCCCTGTTATGCCTCAGCCAGGGGACAGTGATCCTGCTCCTTCACAGATGGCAGAGACATCACCGCAGGGGACACAGGGAACACAGGAGACCGTGGTGCCCGGCGCCGCACAAACAGCACAGACTGCACAGAGTACCGTCAACTCCCGGAACGCCGCTCCCGCGATATCAGGTACCGCTGAGCCCCGTGATGTGCTGACCAGGGATAATATCAGGGAAATTATCCCCCCCGCCAGCACGGTTAAAAAGGATAAAACTACCCGGATCGCAAAACGGCAGACCCATGAAAGGAAAGCGCGGGCCGAGAAAAAAACCCGCCGATCCAGATCCCGGGAGACAGTGGAAGTTTCTTCTGATGCCCGCGAATCACGCGCACCTCGTGTCAGGGACGGTTTTTCAATCCAGGTAGGTTCGTTCGACTCAAGGGCAAAAGCGCAGAAAGCCGTTGATGATCTTAAAACGCGCCGCTTTGACAGCTTCATTGAGCGAACCACTGTTGACGGACAACAGTACTACCGCGTAAAAGTGGGGCCCCTTTCTTCACAGCAAAGGGCGTCACGGATGCTTTCTGACATCCAGGAAATGCGGCAGTATCAGAGCAGCTACATAGTCCGCGAATAAACTGAATCAATTAATATTTAACCTGAAAGAACCTCCTGGCTCCGGGGGGTTCTTGTGTTTCCATTACAGATATCCCTCTTCTTTGAGGCTCAGATAGGATCGGTCACTGACGATGATATGGTCCAGAAGAGGTATGCCGATAATCTCACCGGCATTTTTCATCCTCTCCGTTGCCGCGATATCCTCCCGCGAAGGGCTCAGCACACCTGAAGGATGATTATGTGCAATAATCACCGCTGATCCCGCTTCACGGATCGCTTCCATGAACACCTCCCGTGGATGCACCACCGCTTCCGACACTGTCCCCACAGAAATCACACTGTGCTTCAGCAGGTGATTCTTGTTGTTGAGAATAAAAACCCTGAACTCCTCCCTCTTCAGTTCAATTATATCATGCCGTATAAACTTCCAGACCGATGCCGGGGAATCCATCACCATGACGCGTTTCTCCTCACCCAGAATCCGCCTCCCCATTTCAAGGGCGGCGCGGACCCTTACGGCCCTGGTGAGTCCCACCCCCTGTACCAGGGACATTTCCCGAAGCCCCGTGGTATGCAGCCCATGGAGCCCGCCGAAACGGACCAGGAGCTCATTCGCCAGGTCAAGTACATCGCGGTTCCGGGAACCTGTTCCCAGGACAACTGACATCAGTTCCTGGTCGCTGAGCCCCCTGACATCCTCACCGGCTATACATTTCTGCACCGGCATGGCGTCCTTAATTTTTGATAACGTGTCCTTCATGGCGGCATCACCTTCCATTAAAAAGTGCATGTATCAGCATCCATGGCACTTTTTATAATCACATGAATGCCATCTATGTTATATACGCCCGAAGAATAACATTTTTATCATTTTTTTATTGTTTATTGAAACCGCTTACACGCTTTCCTGTTCCCTGTTTTTTATGGAAATGTATTTGAATATATTTTTTTTGTTGATACAATAGAGGTACTGTATCAATAATTGAAAAGGATCCCAGGAATGAATACCTCACTACATAACAAAAACAATCAGCCCCGGCGTATCCTCGTCATTGACGACAGCAAACTCAACAGGGCCATCGTAAAAAAAACCCTTGGCGGGCTTGACCTTGATATTACTGAAGCCGGGGACGGGCTGGAAGCGCTGCACATTCTCGAAGAGGAGAATTTTGACCTCATTCTGGTGGATATTATCATGCCGAACCTTGACGGGTACGGTTTTATCCAGAAATTTAAAAACCAGCCGGGAGATGAATTTGTCCCTGTGATCCTCATGACAGGATCGGAGGACCTCAACTCGAAGATCAAGGGACTCAACATAGGGGCGGATGATTTCCTCCTGAAACCCCTCAATGAAAAGGAGCTCACCGCCCGCGTGAAATCCCTGCTGCGCCTGAAAAGCGCCCATGACGAACTCTACGAAAAAAACATGCTCATCAAACGGGAACTTGATATCGCGAAGAAAGTGCAGCAGTTTATTATCCCCACTGATTTTTCATTTATCCCTGAACCGAAAGTCAGCGGCGTGTACCTCCCCATTGAAGATATAGGGGGAGACTACTTTGACTGCTACCGGCTCCACGACGGTACGGTGGGCATTCTGATTGCCGACGTCACGGGACACGGAATCCCTGCAGCCATGGTTATGACCATGTCAAAAATGATTTTCAGCATTTACGCATCGGAATTCAGTTCCACAAGCATGCTTCTTGCGAAAGTGAACAAAGAAATGCGGGGCCTCCTTCTTGACAACCAGTACATCACCGCATTTTATTGTATCTATAATCCCGCCACAGGGGAACTGCGGTTTACCAACGCGGGTCATTCCCGCCCTCTTTTCTACAGGAAAAGCGCCGGGAAAGTCATGGCCCTCGACACTGAGGGGCTTTTTATCGGCATCATGGACAGCACCACGTATGAAGAGAAGAAAATTGTCGCTGAACCCGGTGACTCGCTGTTCCTTTATACAGACGGTATCACGGAAATCCGGAACAGCGATAATGAAGAGTTCGGCGAGAAACGCCTCGCCCGCTTTGTGCGGAACAACTGCGATATCAGCGGCAACGATTACTGCACTGCGCTCCTTGATGAAATAGGGGCCTTTACCACCCTTGAAAACAGGAGTGATGATATCGCCTTTCTCAACGTCGAATTTTAATGCTTGATTTCCTGCCGCGGAATTTTACTGTCCCGGCAGAGTTCCTGCTTTTTCGCGGGTCCCTGTATCAACCCCCTCACTAATCCGGAGGTGAATGCGATGCATTCCAGAAAAATATCGTTACTTGTAATTGTACTATTTGTGACATCCATGACTGTTTCCGGATGCAAAAAAAAAGATGAAGCCGGCCGATACTACAGCCGCGACAAAGGGTACTCCATAAAAATTCCCGATTCATGGGACATCAAGAAAGCATATTTGGGAACAGATATTGTCGCGGTGAGCCCACCTGACGGCCCCCTGGATGATTTCCATGAAAACTTCAATGTCATGGTGCAGCCCCTGAATGAATCACTGACAGTGGATCAGTTCTATCAGAAAAGCATCCCCGGCTTCAAGTCCGTTACACAGGAATTCCGGGAACATACCCACGGGTATATCGAACTTGACGGAGAAAAGGCACGGTGGGACATCATTTCCCATAAAATGGGACCTCTGACGATCAAGGTGCTTGGCTATATCACCATTCGCAATACCAGCGGCTACGTCATAACTTTCTCCGCGTCAGAGGCGAAATTCAGCGAGTACGAGGAAATGTTTAAAAATATTGCTGACACCTTCAGGTTCGAATAGAAAATTATATTCAGTAAATTTCTTGACGAACCGGCACTGCAGCATTTTTTGTATATATACCCAGTTAATTTTCTGCCGCACAGGACAAACCACCGGCGATGAAACAGCGGACAATACATACTGATGTAATACGGGAAGCCATTGACCGGCTCCTGTACCGTGCGAATTTTGTGCTTCCCCCCGAAGTGCGTGAAATATTCTCCGGGATGAAGGAAAATGAGCCGGGAGAGATTGCCCGGATGACGCTTTCCGTCCTTGAAGAAAATGCCCTGATCGCGAAGGAGGAGTCCCTTCCCCTCTGCCAGGATTGCGGAGCGGTAATTATATTCCTTGAACTGGGGCAGCAGGTTTGCCTTGAAGGGGGGAACATCAATGATGAAATACAATGTGCCGTGGGGGACGCATACAAAAAGTATTACCTCCGGAAATCCATCGTGGGAGACCCGCTGCAGAGAGAAAATACCGGGACAAATACCCCCTGCTTTATTCACACAGACATTGTTCCCGGTAATTCCCTGGCCATTACTGCATATCTGAAAGGGGGCGGCTCGGAAAACATGAGCCGTCTGCAGATGTTCCGCCCCACCGCGTCAATAGAGGAGATATCAGACTTCATTGAACATTCCGTCATTGAGGCGGGACCCAATCCGTGCCCTCCCCTCTTTCTGGGAATCGGTATCGGCGGTACCGCTGATACCGCGATGCTGAATTCCAAAAAGGCGGTCCTTCGGGATCTTTCTTCCGGGAACCCAGACCCCTATTACGATGAACTTGAGAAATCTCTCTGCCACAGGCTCAACCGCACCATGGTGGGGCCCCTTGGAATGGGAGGCAGGTCAACGGTGGCAAAGGTTTTTATCAAACCCGCCCCAACACATATCGCCATCCTGCCGGTAGCGCTTAACATGAACTGTCATTCCCTTCGGTATGCCAGGGAGGTACTGTGAGCTGGAAACACATACAGACCCCCATAACAGAAGATATAGCCGCATCCCTTCGAGTACCGGACATGGTGCTTCTTTCAGGGACAATTTATACCGCAAGGGACCGGGCCCACAAGCGGATCATTGAAATGGCTGCAGGAGGGGAACCCCTCCCTGTCAACCCCGTAGGGCAGGTTATTTACTATGCCGGACCGAGTCCGACACCCCCGGGAAAACCCGTCGGCGCCGTAGGGCCCACGACCTCCTACCGCATGGATCCCTTCACGGAGGGCATGCTCTCCCTTGGATTCAGGGCATTTATCGGAAAAGGGAAACGGAGTGACGAGGTTAAAAAGCTCCTTGCTTCCTATGGCGCTGTGTATTTCAGCACGTTCGGGGGCGCCGCTGCGTATCTGAGCAAAAGGGTGGTCAGTTCATCCCTTATCGCGTTTGAAGAATTCGGCCCTGAGGCAATCTACCGTTTCGAGATTAAGGACTTTCCAGTTATTGTTACAAATGACATGTATGGTGGTGACCTTTATGAATCTGCACTTCAGCAACGACCATGATTTTCACGATTTTACAATTGAATTAAAAAACAGGCTTGCCTCCCGTCCTTTACGGGAGCTTGACAGGCCTTCGCTGCGCGCTTCCGCGGTAATGATGCTTATCATGGAAAAAGACAATGAAGCCCAGGTTCTCCTCACTAAACGCACCTCAAAGGTGGGGACCCATAAGGGGGACATGTCATTCCCCGGCGGAACCCGGGACGAGGAGGATAAAAATCTTCTCGCCACAGCTCTTCGGGAAACCCGTGAGGAGGTTGGCATTGCCCCGGAGGATATAGAAGTTCTGGGCGAATTTGATCATTTCATGTCGATCGCGGGATTTCATGTCTCGACATTCATCGGTATAATCCCCTACCCCTGCGCCTACACTGTCAGTGAAGATGAAATTGAAGCCTGTGTTGAAGTTCCCCTCCATCTGTTCAGAGACAAAAAATTCGACAAAAAACAGGAAATAGAATTTGAGGGAGACACATATAACATCTATCATTATTATTACGGCAGATATGAAATATGGGGCCTTACCGCGCGGATACTAACCGACTTCGGCACTAAAATTCTAGCTCCATAGAAAAGAATGTTTTCAATTATTTACAATTTATTATTGTTAAATTAATGAAATATTGTAATAATTCTGTATATTTATATTATACAATTAACCAATCACCCTGAGTTTATTTCAGGCACGGCAAGAGGATGAATATTGTTCTTTACTTTTTTTTTACTGATATAATAATTATCCTCAAACATATATACACGAGCGCAAATTAATACACATGAGTGAAATTCCCTCTGTTGAGCGGGTGTGCTCTGAAAAAAAATCTGGCAGCCGGACCAATGAGTAAAACTGAAAACACAAAAGACAAACTCGGCTTACACGACATCGACGATAAGACAAAAAAGGATCTCTTCAATAAATTTGTGCAGGCCGGAGGTCAGGTCGTTCAGGAAAAGAAAAAATCCGGTCTCTCTGATTTCGACAGAGAGAAACAGATGAGCTACCGGAAAAAAATTGAGACCCACAGAAGTACCATTCAGGAAAAAAGACCACTCCCCGATGGCCGTACATCACAGCCCGGTTCACGCCCCCCCGTTAGACGCCCATCAGCTGCAGTTCAATCGGCAGCAATTGCGGAATCAGGGAATTTTTTTGACCGGATGACTATCCGTTTCCGTCTCTCTTTTATGGGAATTGCTGATTTTTTCAATCCAACATTCAAACAATCTTTCATTGAACGTTTCAATACAGAGTATAAATCAGCGCTCCTCGAAGCGCAGATGATGTATCTGGATATTTTCAAGCAGAATCCGGAAATTGGTAAAGTTATAATGACCCAATTAGACAAGGCCCGTCCTCTGTATTATGAAACAATAGAGATGATCGCAGGGATATACGACCGCACACTGTTTTTGAATATCACCGAGGCTTTCGAAAGCTTTCCCGACATTCCCCAGAAACTTGCCGACCATGAAGAGCTGATGACCCATGTGTTCAGGCGTGTTTATATCCTGCGTCAATATTCGGACCTTATCCTGAATGCCTTTGAGAAAGCGATTCAGATCCAGATGAAGATAGAAAAAGATAAGGCATCGGTATATACCGCAAAGAGGAAAAGAATCAGAAACAGTTTATTTGTTATATTCCATAAAATGATGCCCCGCCTGTACTGGCTTTTCTGCAGATATCAGGCCCGGACCATACCGATGGGGGACCCTGTTATCGAGACGCTCCTCAATATAACCGTGGATGATAAGCCCGGCAGACGGAAGGCCTTTGAGGAATCTGAAGGAATTGAAATCCCCGTTGCGCCCGCGAGAACGGATGACAGCCAGGAAGAAGATGCGGCAGAAGCAGATGAGAAGCAGGAGGAACAGTCCGTCCTTCCCGGTGAGATAAAAAAGGGATTGGAGTTGATGTACAGCATTGACCTGAAAAAGCTGAAGAGTGAACTTGACCGGAAAAATGTGTTCCGCTTCACGTCAGAGAACGATAAAATTCACATTACTTCCCTGCTGCTCTATGAATTTGACCGTGACTATTCACTTATCCTAACCACAAACAAAATAAAATATAATATTATATATGAAGCATCGGGTAAAATCGACTACCGGCTGCAGCTTTCCGACCTGTACAACGACCTGCGAAGCTGCCTTGACAGCGTCAGCGAATACGCCTCAGTTGTCGAAGGATACGAGAAAGCCCGTCTCGACAAGCCCCTCAGCAATGATCAGTATGTTTCATATTCGAAGAAGCTTCAGCTTCTTGAAAAAAACAGGAAACAGTCCGCTCACAAGTGCCGGGTCACGATCCGGACTTTCATGGAGAGGGTCTCAGATATTCTCAAACCCCTTATCACTGATATGGACGGAGATCAGAAAATCGTCACAAATCCACAGGAAATACTGCAGTTTGATGCTGGTATTGAGGGGAGCAGGAAGCTGGGAGGCAGAAAGATATATGAAACAATATATCTCACCTACTGCTACGCCCTTGCTTTTGCCCACAGGCTCAGTCCCGAAGGAGACCTTGCCGGGGAGCTGGAGTTCAGAGAAGGCGAGTCACAGCAGCCCTTTATTGAACAGGAGAAAACCACGCCCTCAAACCAGGGTGAAGCCGCTCCCGCGAAAAAACCTGAACCATCTGTGAAAAAGGATGACGGGAAGTCGGTTCTCAGCGAACTTGACGACCTGTTTTAGCTTTCATTTCCCTGATTTCCCTGGTCCGTTGTTCAAGAATATCCTCCCGCCTGCTTCGCAGATCCCTGTCCCGGTATGGAACTGATTTCGGATTAGCGAGAATCAACCCGGCGTCTTCACTGCTGAGCGGTACAATATCACCCCCCCGTGACGCGAGGGTCCCTTCCCTCTTCATGCCCATTCCTGGTCCCCTTCCCACGATAAACCCCGCCTCCATCATCCCCCGCCGGACATGGGGGGCGCTTGAATAGGTGGTAAGGACACAGCGGTCACGGCACAGAGAATACAGCGCGCGGAAATAATCGACACTCCAGAGTTCGGGATTTTTTGACGGGGAATAGGGGTCCTGAAATATTGCGTCAAAGAGAGACCCACTCAGGGACTGAACACTATCCCTCGCGTCACCCCTGATGACCTGAAGTGTCATCCTCCCCAGGGAAGCCCGTCCTTCCGCGGCTGCCTTTTTAACGACCCCATACAATGACTGCAGTGCCGGGTCATGAAATGCAATGGTGTCCATCAGGGGCAGAAAGGAAAAATCCTTTTCCAGCGACACAACAGTGAGGGAGGCCCCTGACCTCTGTTCACAGAACCGCTGCATCAGGGCAAGAGCGTTATATCCAAGGCCCATTCCCACATCCAGCACGCTGCTTTCCTCTTCCATCCTTTCAATAACGCGGGAAGGGCCGACATGTTTCAGAACTGCTTCGCTGAAGGCGCCGTCAGTGGTGTGCATTGTTTCGCCATATTCGCCGGAATAGAGGGAGGAGGAACCGTCATCGGTGATGATTATTTTATAGTCCCCGGTAGTCACAAGATTATCCTGCTCAGCATTTTCAATTTATTGTTCGACCCTGCAGGTATAATCAATTACCCACGATACGGGTTTACGGATAGTCCGGAATATCTGTATACGGAAGGGTGCATAATTTCCCGGAGCGAGGGGAGGTGCCGCAACAAACTGTGACCCGTACCCTGTAATAGCTCCCCCGCTATCCTTCAAAACTGCCGCAAGCTGGATTGACCGCATCACCGAACTGCCTTTATTCACAACAGAGCCCTGCAGTTCATATCCCGAAAAACGACCCGCCTCAATCCGCACATTTTCGAAAACTGCCTTCCCCCGGTTGAGGCGGTAAAAGCTATAGGGCGGTTTCGGTTCATCATACACCTCGTAACGGGAATACCGCGGAGGGGTCCTGACAATGATGCGCACCGGTGTTGACTCTCCCGGAAGAAGAAAGGAACGGATCGCATACCCGTATCCTGATGCAACTTTCCGTCCTTCAGGAGAATACAGAACAAGGGTGATTTTCGGTCTGTTAAGTGCTTCCCGCCCGGTATTTTTGTAAAAACCGATAAAATACACATTACCGATGGAGTCAGGTATTTCTGAAATCATGGAAAAAGAACCCCTCAGGTCCCCCTCCCGGTATGCGCTTCGCAGTCTGCTCTCTGCCGTATTTGATGATACCGCGCTCTTACCGGACGATATACTATTCAGCTTTCCTGATGTAGTCTGTAACCCCTGTTGTTTATCCCGGAAGGAAAATATTGCACTGACAAGGCCCAAGCCGAGGATTATCGCAATAACTGCTACTGCTGTTCTGTTGTTTTTTTTATTTCCGCTGCCGGACACAATACCATGCTTTTTAAGGGAACCGCCTGATTCATTAAGAAAAAATTTAGTTCCACAGTATTCGCACTGTACTTCATCGGCCGAAAGTTCTTTTAATAAAGTTCCTGAACATTGCGGACATGTTTTATGACTAAGTTTCATGACACGATTTCCTGCTGAACAGCTCTTATATGTAATTCCTCAATATTTCCTGAATAGCCGCATCAAGGGTGCCAAACCTCGACTTCAGCTGACGCCTGACGTTTTCAATTTCCGGATTAGGCCGGAATTCCCGGAGTGTCCGGTATTGCCCCAGCCTTCTTCCGATTATGTACAGCTCCTGCCGGTCCTCCTCCATCGCTAAAAAACTGTCAATAACGCCAAGCATCCTTTCCTTATCACCGGGCAGGGTCCCTTCAATGTCCTCAATGAGATTCATGATGTGGTCGCTTTTTACAATGCTGGTAATTCCTTCAAGGTTCTCAATGAAGAGCCGTATTTCCCGCACC
>JAKQCH010000048.1 GCA_029573825.1 Spirochaetota bacterium
ACAGAGCGCTTTTCCCGCAAGAACGACGGGATAGAGTTTTTCCTCTTTTCCGCTATTGTTCACTATAATCATCGGGTTACCCGATACTATTCCGATAACCGACCTGTTATACGATGTCCTGGACCGTGAGAGCAAACCACCACCCTGATCAGAAGCGACAAGAATATCACCCACGGAAATATATTCTTCATCATCAACGGCAAAAAGCTCCACAAGGTTTGCCGGGTAACCGCTTTTCTCATCCGGACTGTCGAGATATATCCGCCCTCCGAAGCGTGACGTTCCGTTTACAAGCAACGCATCGCCGTTTCCAACCATGTGTATTGAGTCATCATACCTGGAGATCTTCCCGAAACCATCAACAACAAGGGAATAATCATGTTCGCTGACAAAAACGCCACCCGCTCCGAATCGGGAAAGGCCCATCACTCCTGCTCCCCGGTTATCGCCTTCACTATTGCCGGGAGCCTGGCCCCGTACACCGGTAAAGTGGCTGTACCCCAGGACGCCGTAAAGATGTGTATGCTTCTCACTGGCGAATGAGGTGACTCCTGCAATCCCAACAGTTCCCGGATCCAGGGATTCGTTTTTGGCATAAATTACTGCTGACTTTTCCGGCGGAGGCACTATCCCGCCGAACGATTCACTGCGGGTTTCCGTTATTGACAGTGCACCGGTATGTGAATTAAACTCATGAGTGGATTCAGCATAATTGTGTTTATGAGGCAGGGGTTCCCGCATGTCCGAAAGCCTCGGATCATCTGCCTGTACCGCTTTGCCGGACCGAATCTCTCCGCTTCCCGCGAACCGCATTATTCCGGAACTTTTCTCATCGGCATATCTCAGCCTGCGGTCATTTCCCTGCACCGCAACTCCGGGAGCATCTTCACCGTCTTCAGCAAGTTCCACAATCCCTTTTGCCGAGACCGTGGCATCCTTCAGGCGTTTATCATTTCCCTGGACAGCTACTCCGGGACGGGTTTCTCCATCTTCAGCAAGCTCGACTATTCCTTTCGATGTTGTTGTCGCATCCTTCAGCCGCCGGTCACTCCCCTGCACTGCTGCCAGTGATGCCGTTTCCGCATCCATGGCAAAACGCATTATCCCTTTTCTGGAATCGGTGGCCTCTTTCAGCCTTCGGTCATTCCCCTGTACCGCGACATCGGGAGCATCTTCCCCGTCCTCCGCAAGCTCAACTATTCCTTTGGACGTCACAGTAGCGTCCTTCAGCCTCCGGTCATCGCCCTGGACCGCCACGTACGGCGCATTCTCCCCATTCTCAGCGAATTCCACGATGCCGGGATATGACGTTGTTGCGCTCCGCAATCGTTTATCATTCGACTGTACCGCGGCACTGGCAGCGACTTCACCATCACCCGCGAAACGCATAATACCCTTCGCAAGCTCCGTGGCATCTTTCAGGCGTTTATCATTCCCCTGCACCGCAACACCGGGCAGGTTTTCGCCGTCTTCCGCAAGTTCCACAATCCCCTTTGCCGAGACTGTGGCATCCTTCAGGCGTTTATCATTTCCCTGGACAGCTACTCCATGACGGGTTTCTCCATCTTCAGCAAGCTCGACTATACCTTTCGACGATGTGGTTGCGTCCTTCAGCCGCCGGTCACTGCCCTGTACCGCAACACCGGCAGCATCTTCCCCATCTTCAGCAAGTTCAACTATTCCCTTCGATGATGTGGTTGCGTCTTTCAGGCGTTTATCATCCCCCTGTACCACAACTCCGCTTTTATCCTCACCATTCTCGGCAAGTTCCACAATACCTTTATAGAGCGTCGTTGCGTTTCGAAGCCTGCTGTCATTTCCCTGGACAACACAATCAGAATTACTTTCACTATCCGCCGCAAGCCGCATGATGCCGTATGATGTGGGTGTCGCTTTCTGGAGACGCGTATCATTGCCGGTAACAACAGAGTTTTCCGAGTACACTCCGTCAGAACAGAGCTTCGTAATGCCATAACTCGTTACGGTGGCTTCCTTCAGCCTTGAATCATTTCCCTGGACCGCAGCTTCCGGTTTATCCTCCCGGTCATAGGCGAGCCGGACGATACCGGGACGGACTTCTGATGCCGGGCAGAGGCGCGAATCCGATGCCTGCACTGCTACCCCGTCCCTGTTCTCACCATCATTTGCGAGCTGTATTATCCCCTTAAAAATTGTTGAGGCGTCACGAAGCCGCCTGTCGCTCCCCTGGACTGCGGTACCAAAAGTATCCTCACCATCCTTCGCAAGGCGCACAATGCCAGCGTTAAATACCGAAGCATAGGGAGTAATGTCACCAATATTGTGTGTATGAAAAGGGTTCGCATAGGCAGCGGCAAGCTCAAGTCCGCCCAAACGCACTCCGTATTTGCCGTCCTCGAACCTTACTCCAAACAGTGTTATCTGAACATACCGTGCCGGTGTAGCGCCGATGTCCCAGTAATAATTCTTTCCGGATTCAGCGGTAAACCGGTTCTCTTCAATAACTGTCGTCCATATACTCCGGTCAGAACTTACTTCTATCACGAAATGTTCCGGAAACCCATTAACCGCAAGGGATGAACTTGAAAGAGTAACCTTGTTAATATGGAATATATTTCCAACATCTATTGAAAGAACATCTTTCGACCCTTTTTCAACATGACCCGATTCCCAGTACGTACCATTATTACCATCAAGAATGCGCTGTACATCATGCTCAAAGGAAAATGAGCTGGTAGCGGATAACTCCTTTAATCCTCCGATACCGGCTTTCAGGGCGCCGATTTCAGAAAAAAACTTTGTCCCGTCCTTTTTCGGTTTCAGCACAAGCACCCTGATATACCGGAGATACGTAATCGGCATATCAAGAACAAAGGACTGCATCATTTCAATATCAAAGGAGCGCTCGAAGTGGACGATCTTCCAGTGAAGCGCATCGCTGCTGACTTCTATCCGGAAACTTTCCGGAAAGGCTTCCCGGTTAGGAGACGGAGTAAGCTCAATATAGTTTACCGGAACATCGTCAGAGTAATCAATGACGAAGAAATCCGGAGTTATGGCGTTATGTTTTTTTGACGACCAGTGCCCGGCGTCTTTAAGGATGTTTTGTACTGTTGTCCGCTCATCATACTCACTGGAAAAATCAACAATTGCACCATCGAATAATTTCCGGCAACTGATATCTGTATAAATCATTACACCTACCACTTTTTGTAAATTTGATCTTCATATCCCATCAGGAGATAGAGCACCGCTCTGTCAAAATAGAGAACTACCCGGTTAGCTATTTCCAGCGCATCCTTATACAGGTTCTCTTCGCTGCGGAGGTTTTCTCTGACAAACAGCCACAAATGGCGCCGCTGAAGCACCAGCGCTTTATACGCCTGAGTAAATGGAACACCCTGATGGACGCGTTCCTTTCCAAGCTTAATATAATACTTTGCGATTTCTTTTCGGGGATAGTCCTTGACAATCCATCTGGAAAGCTCCCGGTAAATCCGGTTACCGCTCTCATACACATCATGACGGTCAAGCTTTCTATAGGCGGGGGTATCAGGATTTTTCAGCAAATCATTCATGTATTTTTCAGTGATGACCTGATGATTTTCCTCAACCAATTCGACAAACCTGTTGGTCACTATATTATCTGTTTTTAACATGGCTTATCTCGCATATAAGTTTTCATGGATACCATTTCAGTAATCCAGCCCGGAAAAGCACCTGTTACACCAGGCCCTCCGGTTTATAGCTTTATGAGTTTAAAATTACAATAAGTCAATAAAAAATTTGACGATTTCTCCGCGGCTTCACTGCACGCAGGCATCACTAAGGGGGGATAAAACCAGGGAAATACAAAAGGCCATGCTACGCTGTCTGCAACAGTCCATGCAGCTATTTCCCGGTAAACTTCGCCTTTGTTACCATTGCAATAAAATCAGGAAGATACTGCCGGTAGTTATCATCACCAGTGGCCGAGTAAAGAATTGTGAAAACCTGATTTCCTTTTTTTGTCAGATAAAAATCCTGATGCATCACGATATCCCGCACTGTAAACGCGAGCTCCATCACTGTCCACTTCACTCCACCCAACTCCTTCTCTCCCGCACAACGGATAGAAGCACCTTTATAGATACTGCTCCTCATGAATGACTTTTTCAGGTCAGCCACAACATTTTCTGTGCTTCCGCCAAAAGCCGACACATCCTCAACAAGAAGACCTGCCGCCGCAGGGAACAACGCCGCACT
>JAKQCH010000054.1 GCA_029573825.1 Spirochaetota bacterium
GCGGTGAGCGCAGCCCATACCGGCGTGTATTCGATGATAGAAACTATCTGTCCCTACTGGAGAAAATTCGGGCCCGGGGAAAAGGAACGCGCGGAGAAACTGCTGGATTCTCTGGAGAAAAACATGCCCCGTGAGATGGAATTTATCGCCCGTAACCTGAAGGGCCATATTTTGTACCGGGAGGACCGTATACCTGAATCACATTCTGAACTGGAACGGGCCTATCAAGGCGCCCTGAAGCTTCCCTTCGCCTCAGTGTACCGCTACGGCGAACGGGTTGATATACCGCTGCCCCTGAAAGGGACCTATCAAGCGGCCAACTGCCTGAGCGACAGGTATATCACCCACATGGGGCTCAACAGGCACTGCTATGATTTTTCCGGTACTGATGAAAGGGGGAATGGGTTGCGCCGCAACGTGGCCCCCTCGAAAAGCCGCATTGAGGACTGGTACGGCTATGGTGATACGGTATACTCTCCGGTGGGGGGCCTGGTTCTGGCGGCGGAAGGGAGCAACCATGATGATCCTCCGTTCCCGAAGGTGCAGGGCAAAGGTAATTACGTCTGGGTCCTCAGTGACGATGGGAAGATCTACAACTTCTTTCATCTGATGCAGGGGTCTCTGAGGGTTGGAAAAGGTGATCGGGTCAGCGTCGGGCAGGCACTCGCAAAACTCGGAAACTCATCATCGACATCGCCGCACCTGCATTTCGGGGTGTATTCGCGGGATTGGATAGTCAGCTATCCGGTGTATTTCAGGAACTACCGCCGGGTGAAGGACGGAGCCAGGGTGCCGTCGGGAATGCCTGGTGCCGGCAATAAGGTTTTCGAAATAATTGATGCGCAGTAACGGTCTCTTTTTCTGGCATCGAATGACACGAACCTGCGGCAGCAGGCTGACCTTTTGCTGTATCCTGTGTTATTATCAGACAAAAAAAATATAGTTGATATAATTAATTGGATGGATACCATAGTGTAATTGAAAGCATGGATATGCGTGTCGGGTCGGTCCGGAATCTACGGCTCCTGAGAACAAAGGTAAATTATTCCAGGTACATCTAATGAAAATACACAGCATTAAAACCCGTCTCCTAATCGCCATCTTATCACCCCTCATGATTTTCCTGATACTGTATACCGTGGTGAACTATTCCCTTGTGGACAGCATCTACTCCGATGAGGTAGACAGCCATGCCCGCCAGGTGGTGGTGGGTTTCAAGACTGGTATTGACGGCTATTTCCGGAACGCCAGGCAGATACCGGTTATACTGGGGCGCATCATGGAGAATTCTCCGGACATGCCTGAAAACCGGATTGACCGCACGATACAGGGTATCCTGGGAAAGAACGGCGATGTGTACGGTTCCTGCGTGGCCTTTGAACCATACGGGTACCGCCCCGGATCGTTTCACATGATGCGGTACGCCTGCAGGGACACCAGTAAAACTCCCGCTGAGGTGGGGATCGTCAACCTTGATTTCAGCACATACCGTTATCATGAGTATGAGTGGTACGGGGAAACGAAAAGGAAGGGGGATTTTTACTGGACCAAACCGTATTACGACGCGGGGTGCGGTGATGTGATCATGGTGACTGGTTCGGAGCCGTTTTTTGACCGCGCCGGC
Organism: Spirochaetota bacterium; assembly: GCA_029573825.1. Classification (GTDB taxonomy): domain Bacteria; phylum Spirochaetota; class UBA4802; order UBA4802; family JAGODF01; genus JAKQCH01. The sequence continues at coordinate 1,625 of JAKQCH010000054.1, forward strand.
AATTTCATGGGGGTCGCGACTGTTGATGTGACCCTGGACTATATCAACACAATCCTGTCGCGTATTTCGCTTTCCCAAAACAGCTATGCCTTTGCCGTGGACAGGGAGGGGAATTTCCTGTATCATCCGGAATATAAGCCTTCATTTGTCAAAGGGCGGGACGTCAAAACCATTGCGATGAAGAACATAAAAAACTTTCCGCAGCTGTCCGCACTGCGTGAGGCCATACATGCCGGGAAGAAGAATGAGGTGCAGCACACCGATGTTGTTCTCTCCGGGGAAGACTATGTAGTGTATCATACCCGTCTTGCGACGACGGGCTGGACAATCGGAATTTTTGTTCCGGGACATGAACTGTTCAGCGGCAGCAAGCTCTTTCTTCTTGCCCTCACTATTTCATTCTTTGTGATTGTCCTTGCGGCGCTGATAGTATTCTTTGCCTCCAAAAATATTCTTTCCCCCCTGCAGAGAATCCGGGACACCACGACGGAGATTTCCGGCGGCAACCTGTGTCAGGAAATTGAAGTCATTACTGATGATGAGATCGGGATTATCTCCGGCCACTTTAACGAGATGATAAAGAATTTCCGCGAATTGCTGACAAAAATGCGGGATGCCGTGAAAACCCTCGGTGACTCCATTCAGGAAATGAACGTTTCCTCAAAAGAGATATCATCCACCGCCAACCAGCAGGCGGCTTCGGTGAAGGAAATTGTTACCACCATGGAGGATTCTGACGCTCTCGCGAAAACCATTTCAGGCAGGATCGACGAAGTGGCACGCATGGCAAACCAGAACAGGGATTTTGTGGAAAACGGATTTGCCATCATCAAGGAATCCCTGGGGAAAATGGATGAGATCAGCAAGACCAATGATGAGACCATCAATGGCATCCGGGCCCTGGGAGAGCTGATTGACAATATCTGGGAAATTGTGAACATTATAAACGGGGTAGCGGACCAGACGAAAATTATTGCCTTCAATGCCGAGCTTGAGGCGTCCAGTGCCGGGGAGTCCGGAAAGAGTTTCATGATCGTGGCGGGGGAAATACGCCGGCTCGCGGATAACATCGTTGCCTCAACAGGCGAGATCCAGTCGAAGATTGACGAAATTCAGAAGTCATCGGATTATCTGCTTTCCGCTTCGGAAAAGGGCACCGTGAGAATCAAAACCGGATGGGACCTCTCGGTGAAACTGCGTAAAGTCTTTGAAGAAATACTGGGCACTTCCGAGAGCTCCGCAGAGTCCGCAGGCAGGATTGCCACTACTATCAAACAGCAGGTGATGGCTTTTGAGCAGATACTTCTTACGCTCAAGCAGATTTCAAACGGAATAGATGATTTCGTGGTCTCGACAAAATCCACCGCCGCCACTTCCGAGACCCTTCATGCCATGAGCGAGGAAATGCGGAAGATTATTGACCGGTATATCATTTAGCGCTGATCTGTGCAGAAAACCGGAAATCAATCCTATATTTAATTGACAGCGAACTGTCTCCATCTGATATTTTCAAAAAAACGACAATGCGGGAAGGATTGCATGAATGTAAAAACTGTACCATTTACAAAAGAACAAATTCGCGAAATAATAAAACAATATCCAACTCCTTTTCATATATATGACGAGAAGGCGATCCGGGAAAACGCACGGAAACTCGTGAGCGCTTTTTCGTGGGCGCCGGGATTTAAGGAATTCTTCGCGGTGAAAGCGGCCCCGAATCCCTACCTTATGAAACTGCTGAAGGAGGAGGGCTTCGGCGCTGACTGCAGTTCCCTGACGGAGCTTATGCTCGCGGGGAAGACCGGAATAACGGGGGAAGATATCATGTTCTCCTCCAACGATACCCCCCCGAACGAGTTTGTCCGCGCACGGGAGATGGGTGCGGTTATCAACCTGGACGATATCTCGCATATCGATTACCTTGAACAGCATGCCGGTCTCCCTGAACTGCTGAGCTTCCGGTACAATCCCGGTCCCCTGAAAGAGGGGAATGCTATCATCGGGAAACCGGAAGAGGCGAAGTACGGTTTTACCAGGGAGCAGATCATTGAAGGATACAAAAAAATAAAGGCAAAGGGCGTCACACGGTTCGGGCTTCACACCATGGTCGCCTCCAACGAGCTTAATAATGACTACTTCATTGAAACCGCGGAAATGCTTTTCGCCCTTGTTCGTGAAATCCATGAGAAGTGCGGTATCGCCATCGAATTTGTAAACCTTGGCGGGGGATTCGGTATTCCCTACAGACCGGAAGATACCCCTATTGATCTTGATTATATAAGCCGGGGCATAAAAAACCGCTACAATTCAATGATATCCGGGACGCCCTGTGACCCGCTGAAGATTTTTATGGAAAGCGGACGCCTCATAACGGGGCCCTACGGATATCTTGTAAGCACGGTGCTGCATAAAAAGTCCACATATAAAGAATATGTGGGACTTGACGCCTGCATGGCGAACCTCATGCGGCCGGCCCTCTATGGCGCCTATCACCACATAACGGTCATGGGGAAAGAGGACCGGGAACTGACGAAAACCTACGACGTGACGGGTTCGCTCTGCGAGAACAATGACAAGTTTGCCATTGACAGGAAACTGCCGGAAATTAACCGCGGCGATATCGTGGTGATCCATGACGCCGGGGCCCACGGCCACGCCATGGGATTCAACTACAACGGAAAACTCCGTTCCGCGGAACTTCTCCTGAAAGAGGATGGAAGCGTCGTGCAGATACGCAGGGCGGAAACCCCGGAGGATTATTTCGCCACACTGGATTTCTCTAAACTATAAATACTATGACCAGAACCAGACGGACTGTCGCAACAGTATATGCGCTGCTTGTTTTCATTCTGCCCTTTCCGGCCCAGGTGAGTGCTGGCCCCGCCGATCTGCAGAAAATCTTCAGGGATGTAACGGGGACCGGTCCCGCTGATCTGAAGGAATCATCAGGCAGGAGTGTCCTTACGCTCTATGACGCATATATACTGTCGCTGCATAAAGGTGAAGGGCTTGCAATAGCGGGTGAGGACTTTTTGCAGGCGGCGGCACGGCGCAGGCAGGCCTTCGGGTCCTTCCTGCCGAGGATCTCTCTCAAGGCGCAGAAGATATTTCCTGAAGACAATGTGCGGAACCAGAGCGCGGTGAGCGGTTCAGGGGTGAGCCTTTACGCACGGCAGCCGATTATTACCGGCCTTGATGAATGGTCCGCATTTAAACTGGCGCGTTCCGATATGGCCTTTCGGAGGATGCAGATAGGAGAGGCTGCGAACGTGACCCTTCTTGATGTTGCCCGAAGCTTTTATCAGCTTCTTCAGGTGGAGTTCAGCCTGAAAAACAGGGAGAAAGTGATAGGTCTCCACAGGAGGATGCTGGCCGAGCTGAACAGGCGGGTCGCAGTGGGCAGGAGCAGGAGGAGCGAAGTGCTGAAGACATTGTCGCAGGTCGCAATGCTTGAAGCGGAAGTGCAGTCCCTGAAGAACATGCGCGAACGCGCGGTGCGGGATTTCCAGACCATAACAAACACTCCCCCGGGGAAGAAGATAGCAGATTATGTGTCTATCGATGACCCGCCTCCCCTGAAAAAAGCTGAAGATGCCCTGACCCGGAGGTGGGACGTTAAATCCAGTGAGTATGGATTGGAAATTGCACAGGCGAAGCTGTGCGCAGCACGCGGCGGACATCTCCCGTCTCTGTATCTTGAAGGAGCGTACCGGTTATACCAGGAAAACAGCACAGGGTCGAGGGACTATTATGTCGGTCTCGGTGCGGAACTGCCCCTCTTCTCCGGCGGGATTACCTCAGCACGGGTCAGCGAAGCGGAGTCCCTGGTACAGCAGGCGAAATTGAGGAAATCCCTTGTAACGCGCAGGGCGCTCCAGGACATTACTGATGCACTGGAAGGATACCGCAGTTCCGGAGAGGAGGCCGTTGCGTACCGCAAGGCCCTTGATGCAGCGGAGAGGAATTACGGATCGACTGTAAGGGAATACGGGCTGAACCTGGTGACAATACTTGATGTGCTCACCTCGCTCACGCTGCTGCGCCAGACCCGTGATGAGTACGAACGAATGGTGCTTCAGCACCGCCTTGACAGGATCCGCCTCGGGGTAGCCACGGGCGAGTTTATCGGAAAGGGGGTGCTGGTGCTGAAAAATGCCGTTGCCGGTACTGGTAAAGAAGGGGGGAGCTGAAAGACATGACGTTGTCCGATATATCGATACGGAATCCTGTGTTCGCCTGGATGCTCATGCTGGGGCTGATTCTCTTCGGCGCGATTTCCTACAGCCGTATGGGTGTCTCGCAGATGCCCGACGTCGATTTCCCGGTGGTGAATATCGCTATTTCCTATGAAGGGGCATCTCCGGAAATCATGGAAACCGATGTTATCGATGTGATCGAGGACCAGATCATGAGCGTCGAAGGTGTCCGCGAGGTGACGTCGGTTGCGCGTCAGAGCAATGCTTCAATCACAGTGGAGCTTGATATCGACCGGGACGTTGATGTGGCGCTTCAGGAGATCAACACCAAGGTTGCCCAGGCGCAGCGTCTTCTCCCTTCCGAGATGGAACCTCCGATTATCACCAAACGCAATCCGGAGGATTTTCCGATCGTCTGGCTTGCGGTCAGTTCCACCGGTTCCCTCAGGGACCTGATGGTCTATGCCCGTCACAGTATCAAAGACAAGTTCCAGACTATCCCCGGTGTCGCGGAGGTGAAGCTCGGGGGCTATGTTGACAGGAACCTGCGTATCTGGATTGACCGGGAAAAACTGTTCGGGTATGAGCTTGCAGTGGGAGATGTGATCAGCACCATCGGCAGGGAACACGTCGAAGTCCCCGGCGGTCGTATCGAGACGTCGGAACAGGAAACGGTGATACGGTCCATGGGTGAAGCGGGAACGGTGAAGCTCATGAGCGAGCTCCCCATAACGTCGCGCGGCAGTCAGCCGGTGTTTCGGCGCATTCTGCTGCGTGATATCGCTGACATCGAAGACGGGCTGGATGACGTCCGGAGGCTGTCACGCTTCAACGGCCAGATGGCAGTGGGACTTGGAATAATGAAACAGCGCGGCTCCAACGCCGTTGACGTGGCGCATCGGGTGAAGGACGTTGTACGCCGCCTGAAGACGACACTTCCCCCGGGATATACCATTGAGATATCCAATGACCAGACGCGCTTTATTGAAGATGCAACTGGTGAACTGGTGTTTACCATCATCCTGTCGTGTATTCTTACCGGCATTGTGTGCTTTCTCTTCCTGGGGTCATTCTCTTCAACGGTAAATATCCTCCTCGCAATACCGACATCTCTTCTGGGAACATTTATTGTATTGTACTTCATGGGGTATACCCTCAACACGTTTACCCTGCTTGCGCTCTCCCTCGTGGTGGGCATCGTTGTCGATGATTCCATCATGGTCCTGGAGAATATTACCCGCCACCGGGAAGAAGGGAAGAGCCGCATCGAGGCGGCAATTATCGGCGCACGGCAGATAACTTCCGCGACGGCAGCGGCAAGCCTGGCGGTTATCGCGATATTTCTGCCCGTGGCGTTCATGTCCGGCATCATCGGTAAATTTTTCCTTCAGTTTGGCGTTACCGTGTCGGTTGCAGTGCTGCTTTCGCTGGTGGAAGCGCTGACACTTACCCCGATGCGATGTTCGCAGTTTCTTGAGGCAGGGGAGCAGTCGGGGAAGGTAAGCCAGGCGGTGAACCGGGTGTTCGTGGTGCTTTCAGCAAAATACCAGAGGCTTCTGGGGTGGACACTGGACCACCGGGCAGTTGTGCTGGGGACAGCGTTACTGTTCTTTGCGGCATCACTGTATCTTCTTGTCCCTGTTAAAAAGGAATTTGTTCCCGTTCAGGACCAGAGCATGTTCCTTCTTTCGCTGAAGACCAATGTGGGATCGTCACTGAATTACACCGATGAAATGACAAAAAAAGTTGAGCGTTACCTCGCCCCGAAAAAGGAGATCCTGAAGTATTATTCAGCCGTAGGGGGATTTACCGGCGGTGAAGTAAACACGGCAATAATGTTTGTGACGATGAAGGACCCTGAGAACCGGCCCATAGACAGTACTCTGGGAAGGCGCCTCACGCAACAGGAATTTGTAAATTCAATACGGAAGGGCCTCAATTCGATATCACGCGACCTCCGGGTGACCATAATGGACCTGTCCATGAGAGGATTGACGCCCCGCAAGGGATTTCCCGTTGAACTGATAGTGAAAGGCAGCGACTGGAACCAGCTCGGGACACTCAGTCTGAAAGTCGCTGAGAGAATGGCAGCATCCGGGAAATGTGTTGATGTCGATACGAGCTATGACCTGGGACAGCCCGAGCTGCAGATAATACCGGATCGTGCGGCGGCTGAGCTGCGTGGTATCAGCATGGCATCTATCGGCGAGACCGTGGGGGTCCTTATGGGAGGCCGGAAAACCGGCAAATTCACCGAAGGGGGTCATCGGTACGATATTCGTCTCCGCCTGAAAGAAACCGACCGCAATGCATCGCGTGATATCAGCCGGCTGTACGTCCGTAACAACAGGGGTGAACTCGTCAGACTCTCTGATGTCGCGAAGATCAAAGAGACCTCTTCCCTGCTGTCCATTACGCGCGTCAACAGGGCCCGCTCTGTATTTATAACGGCGAACCCGGCCCCTGGATATTCCCAGCAGGACGCGGTAAATGAATCCCTGAAAATCGCGCGTGAGGTGCTTCCCGGCGGATACGAGGCCGAGATTACCGGGGCGGCAAAAACCACAAGGGATTCATTCACGAGTCTTTTATTCGCCCTGGTCCTGGGAATTGTCGTCGCATACATGGTGCTTGCAAGCCAGTATAACAGCTATATCCACCCGCTGACAATCCTTATGGCGCTGCCCTTCAGCTTTTCAGGGGCCATCATCGCTTTGCTGATTTTCGGGCAGAGCCTCAACATGTTCAGTTTTATCGGACTCATCCTTCTCATGGGAATAGTTAAAAAGAATTCCATAATGCTGGTGGAATTTACCAACCAGATGCGAGAGAAGGGGCTTGGCGTGCGGGAGTCGCTCCTCAGCGCCTGCCCGGTCCGGCTGCGCCCCATCATGATGACGTCTCTCGCAACTATCGCGGCGGCAATCCCGCCGGCCCTCGCTCTGGGCCCGGGGGCTGAATCACGTATCCCCATGGCGGTTGCCGTTCTCGGAGGGATGGTTTTTTCCACAGTCCTGACGCTGTTTGTTGTGCCATGCGTGTACAGCATAATGTCACGGTTCGAAGTGAAGGGGAAGTACGAAGAGGAACAGCACACGGACATCAGCGCCAAGACATGAAACTGCTGCAGGCCCGTTTAATTCATCCATAAATGAAACAGTTTGACGGCAAAAATTTTCTGCCGGGACCCCTCTCCCCGGGGAGAGGGGTTTGCTGAAAGCGGATGGGGTGCGGAATGATTACCGTGAAACCTCGTCGTCAGTTTTGAATTTCATTTCAAACTCAGGCTCGCCCTCAACGGGGAGAAACCTCTTGTAGAACCAGATTGAAAGGAATCCCGCGATGTACATCAGGAGTCCGAAAATCGCTGAAGTGACAAACATGGAGCTGTAAAAATCGCCCATGTAATCCTGAATAAGAAGCGCAAGGGCCATGGCAAGGGAGGCGTTGCGAAGTCCTGTTTCCAGCGAAATGGCCCTTGTCTGGTAATTGCTGATCTTAAACAGTTTGGGGATAAACACGCCGGTGAGCATTCCCATGATCGTAAGTATGAAGATGGCGCTGTAGAATTTGAATCCGTAGCGTTCCGTATCGGTGAATATTTCAATATTGCTGAATATTCCCGCGATAATAAGGAACAGGAGGGCCACAACGCCCAGGGCGGAGAATATCGGCGTCGCTTTAGTCGCGAATTTCGGCGCCCGTGCCTGTACTGTCATACCCACCGCGAGGGGAATGATGACCAGGATGATGATGGTCTGCATTATGAGTCCCACGGGAATGGTGACCTCGGGGACATTGGCGCAATAGAGCGCAAGAAGCAACGGGGTAAAAACAAGAGACAGCACCGTGGAAAAGGACGTGAGCGACACGGAAAGGGCAAGGTCTCCCTTCGCATAGAACGTCATCAGGTTGGAAGTGACGCCGCCGGGACTGACCGCAATGAGCACAATCCCCACAAAGATGAAGGGGAACATGTCGTAAAACCCGAGCAGCCTCCCCATTCCCACGGCAATCAGAGGCATGACGGCCCACTGCAGGAGCGCCCCCGTAATCATCCCCCTTGGTTTCCAGAAAACCCGTTTAAAGTCTTTCACTGTAAGGGTCAGTCCCATGCCCACCATGACGAAGAAGAGCATCAGCACAATGGAGATTTTAAATATCCTGTCAAGCTTTGTACGCAGGGGCCTTTCAGAGAGGCGGGCGAAGCTGTAGGATCGCCCTTCTGCCACCATAAGGGTAAACATAAATTTATCCCCCAGCATTTCATCAAGTCCTGCGTAAAGAGCTTTGTCTTCTTCAGAGGCATTCTCTGACGGTATGGAGAGAATATACAGCTTCCCGTCGACATTCCGTACCATATAGAGATATGCGGAGTCACCCGTGGCCCCGGCAACCTTGAGGAGCCGGAGATTGCCCTTGAACGTGGTTTTTTTTGCCTTGCTCCAGTCAAGGTTTCCTGCTTCGGAGTTCAGTTTTTTGAAAAGCTGCTGGTCCCCCTTCCCCCGGGTGATGGCCGAGAATTCCCGGTACATGTCCTCGCTTGCAAAGGTTACTGAAGGGATGGCGGTTATCAGGAGCATGATTATTACTGCACCTGTTCGTGTACCCGTGCGGAATGCCGCAGATGCCCACTGTGTCATAAAACCTCCCGTTGCTGTAATATTATTTTGCTGTTTACAAAAGCCGAAATCAGGCGGTACGTCTGTATCTTTGCATGCCATGAAAAGAACGACATAATTAAGATTTTGATTGTCGATATAGTATAAACATATAATAAATACGTCAATCATAAATAGAACATTTTATTGAAGGGGGAAGAGGACTTGTGTATCAGCGTACTATCGCGGGGCAGGGATATATAATGAAACATGACTGTGAGTGTGCAGCACTGGTGAGGGGGATATGGATCTTCTGGTGAACCGGAAGGGAGTTGTGCCGCTACTCTGGTTTGCGGTCAGCAATTTCTTTCGCGAGACTCATGTAGTCCTTGGCGCCGGGGCTGTTCGGTTTATACTCGAAGATGGTTTTGCCCCAGCTCGGCGCTTCCTGGAGGGCGGTGTTTTCGCGGATGAGCGTCTTAAACAGCTTGTCCGGAAGGCGTTTTTCCGTTTCCTCAAGGACTTCCCTGTTGATCTCCTTTTTGGCGCTGTACATGGTCCCGATAATGCCGCATACCGTTATGTCCTTGTTGAGGCGCTTCTTCACCATATCGACGGCTTCAAAGAGGTTGTACATTCCGTGGAAAGGCAGAAACTGAACCTGCAGGGGGACAATGACCTCCTTCGAGTACGTAAGGGCGTTCAGCGTCAGGATACCGAGGGACGGCGGGCAGTCAAGTAGGACGTAGTCGTAGCCGTTCAGGCCCTCCAGCGCTTCACAGAGAAGGAATTCCTTTGCCGGGATCGGCAGAAACTCAATACCCCGGAGGGCAGTGTTTGCCGGGAGCACAAAGAGACCGTTCCTGTCGACAATGATTTTGTCGAAGTCAACTTCACCGCTCATGACGTCGTACACCGAATACTGGACTTTCGCCGGATCAATGCCGAGATGGTAGGTGGACTGGGCCTGGTGG
>JAKQCH010000055.1 GCA_029573825.1 Spirochaetota bacterium
CATCGAATAGTCTGAAATTCCGGATTGCGAAGCGCCCTGTCATCGGTGAAAGCCATGATGTGATTGTGATAGATTCCTTCCATCGGACAGGGTGTTCCAGAATGACATGGAGACGGGTAAGCACATAGGCGTACTGCGCGACTTCCGCGGCAGGTAAAACACTGAACAGACGTTCTGCGTGATTAAATCCGATTTCCTGGAAATAATTGCAGAGTGTTGTCATGGACATCAGACCATGGGGATCGGTTTCATAGGCCCGGACAGTGAACTGTTCTGTGTGAAGCGCATGTTCCGCGTGCATTGAGTATGATTCCTGTATGAAAAGAATGTGCAGTCCGGAGCCAATACATCAGGGAGCTTCGTCTTTTGCAACAGATTTTTGTCTGTATTGTTTTTTATGGTTATTGGTGAACGTTACTGCCGGTTTTTTACTGTATGGTATCCGGCGTTTTCAGGATTCAGAAGGTTTGTTTTCATTTATTTCTCGGAGGAACGCTTCCGGATCAGGGCTGTTGAGAAGCATGAGGTTTTTATAATGCTCGAAGTAGTCCTTGTCGTCATGTGCGGAAAACTGCAGTGCGATGCGGTTTTTTTCTACACGTATAACGATACATTCAAAGCGTACTTTCAGGGTGGTTTTGCTGTCAAGGAGAAGCTCCACATCGCAGGGGTCGCCTTTTTCCAAAATATCAGGATTTTTGCATTTCAGGAGAAGGCCGCTGAAGCTGGTGTTTTCTGTTGTCCCCTGATATGTACTGCCATCTGTCAGATGGATAGCGGCAGAAAGCCGCAGAGGCAGCCGGGCGTGCCGTCGTTTGTTGCTCATAATCCGGACCTGTCCTGATATCGTCATTTTATACAGGAGAAGATTGCAGGATTTTATCCTGTATATTCATTACCGTTGAATGTGTGATATTCTGAAAAAGGATATATTTTTGCAAGTTGTTTTTAGTGATGGATTCGCAAAAGACATTTCCTGCAATATGTATTTTTAGTTTATTTGGGCCGATGATTATTGTGGTGCAAAATATTATAAATAAATAATATCAGTTGACCGGTTTCAGAAATCTTCTGTCAATGAATTCTGCCAGCTTCAGAAGATTGTCGCCGAGTATATCAAAATCATCAGCCATTTTGAGGAGCGCATCCCTTGTGCCTAACATCTCGTAGGGTATCTCCTGCGATGTCAACGCCAGGGCATCCTGAAGCAGTTCAGATTCCTCGGTCATGCCGTTCTCTTCAAGATAATTTTTGATTTCAGTGTAGTTCATGGTGCCTCCGGAACATGTTGTTGTGTGGTGTGCGTATTGAATTACCGTGAAATGTTTCGTGAAAGGAATATACAATTTATAATATCAAATTATCATCTCACTGATCATTACATGCAATATACAAATAATCACATGTTATGTCTATAGCCAATTGCCTCTTTTATGTGAGGTCGAATGTCTCATTTTGTTATAGGTCAAAGGCTCTATTGATATAGAAAAAATATTTTTTTTCAGGTTCAGGGATTTTAGATGTCGCACGACGTACATTATTGTATTAAAATGCGTATAATGGGTAGTAGTATTCGATAGCAGAAAAAGTGAATACTGTGGTGATAATTATTATCAAACCGGCAATTATTTTTTGGGGAATACTTGACAAATAAGTATATTCATTATATACTTAAATACTAAAAAATAAGGGGTTGTACGATGAACAAATCTGAAATATATGATATTCTGGTAATTGGAATGGGCCCTGCCGGCATGGCGGTGTCAGCTATGGGGAGCGCTATGGGGCTTCGTGTTGCTGCGGTTGAACACAATAAAATCGGGGGAGAATGTCTTAATGTGGGTTGTATTCCCAGTAAGGCCCTCCTGAAGGCAGGAGAGGTGAGGTATATCGCTGAACACCTCGGGGCCTATGGAATAAAGGCCGGAGGTAAATCCGTGGTGAAAAATCCGCTCGGATTGGTCAGAGAAAAGGTGGCTGATATCAGCGGCCCTAAGACCCTAAAAATGTTTGAAAAGGTTGATGTGATTAAGGGGCAGGGGATGGCGGAGTTTGTCGACCCACACACTGTGCGCGTCGGTGAGAGAACAGTAAGGGGAAAGAAAATATTTATCGCCACCGGTACTGAACCCTATATCCCGCCGATACCGGGAATAGAGACCGTACCGTATCTCACCAATGTCGATATATTCAGGGAGGATGTGATTCCCCCAACAATGACAATTATCGGCGGAGGCGCAATCGGCTCTGAAATGGCGCAGGCCTTTTCACGGCTTGGCTCGAAAGTTACCATTGTTCACAGGGATGAACACCTGATTCCGACAGGGGACAGGGAGGGTGCTGCGGTGCTCCAGGAAAAGTTCGAATCGGAGGGGATCACCGTGCTCAACAGTGCAGCTATTCAAAAGGTTGAGAAATCCGGGAAAACAATAAAGATACATACGGACAGGGGGTTGATAAAAACCGATAAGCTGTTTATTGCAGCAGGAAGAAAACCTGTTCTTGAACCGCTCAATCTGGAAAAAGTTGGAATACGGCATGATACGAAGAGGATTTTTGTAGATAAATACCTCAGGACCAGTGTCCGGCATATATTTGCAGTGGGAGATGTGAATGGTATTGCGCTCTATTCCCATGCTGCGATGCATCAGGGGATGCTGGCGCTGATGAATGCCCTGAATCCGGTCCCATTCACCGGATTCCGATGGGACAGATATATTGTGCCGTGGTCGGTTTTCACAAAACCGGAGTTCGCCCATGCGGGGCTGACCGAGGAGCAGGCGAGGGAGAAAGGCATCCGGCATATTGTCATCAGGGAAAAATATGAGAGCTACGGGAGGACCATCGCGGATGGCGCCCCTGAGGGTTTTGTCAAGGTGATTGCCACGAAGCGTGGCAGGGTGCTTGGTGCCACAATAGTCGGCGAATCCGCAAGCGAACTCATCCATGAGTGGATAATGGCGATTCAGGAAGGAATTGGACTCGCGAAGATAATGATGATGCAGCATTCTTTCCCGACAATATCACTCCTGAACAAGAGGATTGCTGAATCATGGATGATGGGTAAGATGGCCTCACCTCTGGTGCAGAAGCTGGTAAAGATTCTGGCGTAACAATGACATCCGGGAGGGTGGTTTCCCATGCAAAACAGCCGGCCATTCGGCGGAACGTCAGGATGTTTCATTTTGAATGACTGTAGAGATTTTTTTACAAAACACTGTGAGGAATTCTGACGTGTTCCCCGTTTGATGCATGATGTTCCGGCCCGTGATGGTGATTGTGGGAGGAGCATGTTGTGCAGGTACAGTGAGCTGTTTCCGTGGCACATTCTGTGGATTTCCCCGGCCTGAAAATTCCGGTAAAGAATTTAATGGACCTTCCTCCCCACTGTTTGATGCCCGCCAGTAAGCCGGCAATAATGCCTGTTGTTCCGAGGCCCACCGGGCACGCGACACCGCCGCAGATGGGGCAGACGCTGTTAAGCGCCAGTGCTCCGGCGAATATGGACCACCATCCGGCAAAGCGGATTACCCCCGATGTGAGAAGTTTTCTCGCAAAGGATGTGCCGGTATCCTCCGGGGAGGCATTATTTTCAACTGACACTATATTGTTTGAATTTCCGACTTCATTATTACTCATAATATCATCCTGCCTGTTTTTACGATGCTGTCTGGTGGGGATATTTACCCTTCCCTCCGGCAGCTATAACGTCCCGCACGCAGGGATGCGTCATTATCTTCCCTTAAAGTGGGCAGTATTGTGCCCATTGTAACTTTCCCGGATATGATAACAATTTCCCCGCTCATGACAACTTCTGGCCCTTCAATGGAGGGGACTCCCATCATACGGAATTTATAGTAAATATGATAATGAAAACTGTTTTCATTTAGCGATGTACACGTCAAGGAAAAATTTGATTTTTCCACATGATAATGGTGATAACGGGCTGATATGTGCCGTGATGAAAGAGTACATGAATTATTTGTCACACCCGTCAACGTGATGCTTTTTCAGGGCCTGAATGGTAAAATCAAAACAGGGGAGCGGTTAACAATGAAGGAATTTTTTTGTAGACAAATGCCGGTCTATCTGGCACAAATAGTGTTCATTATTGAAACATATCACCGTATAAGAAGCATTTTGTGTGTGCTTATTGCGACATGCCCCGAGGGGCATATTTATCTTTGTCCGGATAAAACCCGGACAGAAATTTTTAGTAACACCGGAGGGTTTGGTATGAGAGGTCTTTTCTGGAGTATGGGTCGTGGAATAACGCTGTTATTATTGTTTATGGTCTTTGTTTCCTGTACCCCGGCTGGTGAAACGCCAGGGGTATTCGTTGTATGGAGCGTTGGGGATGTTTCAGTAGTGCGCGGCGGGGCGCAGCCGAAACAGATAGCGTTAAAAGAGTCCCTTGTTCCGGGAGACCGGCTGCAGACAGGAAAGGACTCCTTTGCAGTTGTCCAGTTAGACACAAAAGTGGTGATCCGTCTCCAGGAGGAAAGTATTCTGGATATGACGAAAATTAACGATCAGAAAAACACGGAAGTGTTTCTTGGGAAGGGACAGGTACTTTCAAGAGTAACAAAGCTCGGAAAGGGTGAATCCTATGGAGTGCGGATGCCTACCGCCCTTGCTGCGGTAAGAGGAACAGAGTTCAGCGCGACCTTCCGGGAGGGAGAAAAGAGGGTTTCGGTGAAGTCGGGAACAGTGGATGTCACGGTGAAGGGTGCCGGGGAAGCAGCCGCACCGGGGGAAAAGAAAGCTGTTCCGGGAGGTACCACTCTTGAATTTGACGGCGAGCTGAAAGCGCGTCCCATTGACAGCAAAGAAGCGCTCCAGATAGAACTTGTATCAATTGTTCCGGTTCTTCCCGATCCCGGGAAAGCGGATGAAATCTTCCTGAAGAACCGTAATGAAGAACTGCAGAAAAAACAGAAAGCAGTGGAAGAGAAAATGAATGAATCCGCTGCTCCCCCGACTACCATGGAGGGTATACTTGCGCAGTACCGCAGGATTGATGAAATCGTGCTTTATAACGGCAAAGTTATACGCGGAGTTATTCTCCAGCGCGGGGCAGCGTACAAGGTGCTCACTCCCGGTGGTACAATAACAGTACCAAATAGCCAGATCCGCAATACACGTCTGGTGCAGTCTCAGTAGTTCATGACAGTCGTGCAGCCGCGGCAGGGAGGTCATACCTGGGAATCAAGTCCCCTGCCGCAGGGTTGTTATAATGCTGAAAGTTCTCCGGGATATCCCTCCCGGAGTTGCGTTATTGGAATTTCTGATGGAGGTTAGTTGTGAGAAATGTAATCCTGTTGATAGTTCTTCCTGTGATGTTTACCGCATGTACCACCACTCTGGAGGAAGCGTATAATGCGTATCCCGGAAAGGCAAAAATAGTATCAATAAAAATATCCCCCTATAATCCAACGGGTAAAATGGAATACTGCGATATATTCTTTGACTTCACGCCGGATGATCTGAGCGTCCGGGAAAAATATATCTATAAGAAATTTCCGGACAAAGAAAGACAGTTGTTTCATGATCACCGGGGAAATCATAAGAAGAAATGGGTAGCCGATACCGGTATTGCGGTGAATAAAGTATATCCTGCAATACGGTATGAGAAGAAAGGGGGCTTTGGCGGCGCCCCTGTATTCTTCAAAGTTTCGGTGCAGCCGTGACTATATCAGATTTGTGACAATTCCATGTAACCATTAAACTGACAGGAATGACCGCGGAAGAAGGCTTCGGGTTTCTTCCCGGTTATTATCAATTGGGTACACAGTGTCTTCTTCCGTAAAAACAGAATTTTTTTAGAATCTCCTCATTTCGAATTCACAGCTTTCCTGTTGTACCCACTTTCACCAAAGGGCTGCAGTTTTTCGAGCCAGGCTTCTTCAAGGGCGGCGAGGTCCCCTGCCAGATCCTGACCGGGGTTTTTGTCGGGGTCAAGATAATCAATGACATCAAATTCAAAATTATGTTCTCCGAATTCGTTCCACTCATTCTGGAGAGTGCCTGATCGATGTGAGCCGAGCTGCAGCTCAAAACGCTGACCGTTGATTTTACCCTGAACGTTCATTGCTTTACCGATAAAAATTTTTCCATTTGCCCTGTTTGTTATCCTGAAAATCCCGGCCTTAGGAGGATTTTCCCGGTATATCCTTTTCAGTTCTGATCTGGTATTCACTTTAATCTCCCTTTTCCTGCGTTTCACGTCGGTTTCGTGTAATTGTAATGATGATATCGGCCCGGTACGTTTGTATTGTAATCCAATACGGGCCATAAGACCCTCGTCTACCAGTTCACGCCGTATCGTGCAATAATCGTCAAACATGGGGGTAATGATTGCATTGACTTCAGTTTCATTATATGTCCGGCCTTCGTCAAAACGGCAGATAAAATACTCCAGTACAATACGGCGTTTTTTCTTCTGGACCGGTAGCCTCTGAAGCTTCCCGTTACTGAAAAACGCCGATATGATCTTACAGCGGTATTTTTCGAGTCCAGTATCATTTTGACCGCTGCCATCATTAACAGCTGCTGCAATGTCTCTGATTGTCATGCCCAGTATATCATCATTGACAGAGTAGACGGTATAGTATTGGTCCTTTGTTTTCTGCACAATTCCCGCTGATTCAAGTTTTTTAAGATGAAATGAGGCCGTGGAGACGGCGCATCCGAGAATACCGGCAAGTTCCTCAACGCACCGCGGAGAATTGATGAGGGCGTTGACAATCATCAGACGGGAATTGTCGCCCAGAGCTTTCAGAATTTCTGTAGTTTCCTTTTTTGTCATAATTTGTTTACACACAAATCCTATATCTATTTCGATATATATCGAAATAGATATAGGATTTGTCAAGAAAAATTATTATTGGCGCTACTAAAAACCATGAAATAGTAAACGGTGATAATTCAGGAACCGAATTAATTACTGATATGACAAGCCCATACGGGCCTAAAATATCAGTTATTTGAAGCGGCCTACAAAAATTACCTTGTTCATGAAGATATCCTGTCCCGGACAGAAATGTATAGCTGACGCTTTCCTGTTTTCCGTTAAAATGGAAAATGCTTGCGCAAAAAATTATCCATACTGTAAAGTTGCAATACAAAAAATGTGATTAAAGGGGGGGGGTACACAATGACATCAGCGGAATTTATTGATCACAGCGAATCCTGGTGCAGAGAAAAAGCGATGGAATGCCGGCGGGGTCCGGAGTTTCCGGAATTCGGGTTCTCCGCAGATTTCTTTGCCCTGAAAACAGGGAAGAGTCTGGGCCCGTTTTTTCCCTACGAAGATTATTTCTTCTTCCATGTAATGCCCCATGGAGGGGAGAACGGCCGCGAAGAGCTGACCCGGCTCCATGAGGCCGCGAGGAAGTATGTTAACTCACGGTATAAGGTTCCGAAAATGCTTCGTCTGAAGGTTCCCAACATTATCACCATTGCGGTTTCGGAAACGAGTTTCCCCATTGACGCGGTTAAATATGCCAAGGAGGATACCGCTGTCATCACAGGTGGCGAAAAGCACTCAGTATATCTTGTGGACCTGCTGAAGAAGGGTATTGTGTCGCAGGGGATCGAAATAACTCATTCCGATGGGATACCCTTTGTGTTCAACACGGTCAATCCTACGAACCGCGCATTCCATACAGTGAGCGCCCTGGTAAAGGACTTCCTGCATAATAATAATTAGAACTGTATCGACCTGAAAAAATTAAGGGAATATCTTTTTTCAGATATTCCCTTTAAGGAGGCACTATATTATGAAAGTGAGGTTCTACGCCATGCTGTAAGCTGCGGTGTTATGCTCAAGGGTCGCGTACACATCGCTGCTGGTGGACTTTCTCAGGAAAACTTTCCCTGACCGCGCGTCCATGAGGAGCTTCCTTGTGAATGACGCGCCGGTGTCAACCTTTACAATTGGAATGTCTTCGAGTTCAAGAATTGCTTTCGCGATTCGTACGTTGTCAAAGGGAATGGTAGTGGTTTTCTTTTCAGTGTTCATGACGCTTCCCCCGCCGAACACTTTCGCGATGAGGTTATTCCGTCTGGCTCCCTTTTCCACCATCGCTTCAATGAGGTTCTCGATTGCGATGATTCCGTACTTCGCAGAGGGGGAATTCAGGGGATCGTTTTTCGCGATTCTTCCCGGCAGCATGAAGTGGTTCATTCCGGATATTCCCTTTTCGGGATCATGCAGGCACACTGCTACGCAGGAACCCAGAAGTGTCCCGATAATCTCATCACCTGTGGAGACATGATATTCCCCTGCATTTATTATGGTGAGGGGTTTCCCGTAACGTGCTGTGCTGCTTATATACATTGTTATCACCCGATTTTTTTTAAATTATGTCCCAGACTTCGCTGTGTTCAAAATTAAAGTACAAATTACCGGGACTTTCGGCATCAGAGCAATTTCTGATTTTATCATAAGGGAATCCCTTAGAAATTTCAGTATTCCCTTAGCGCTATGCGTTGACTTTTAAATAACACTGATATACTTTTCCTGCATGATGACAGGTTTCCGGATTAAAAAATCACCAGCAGGGAATATATTTTTTTTCAGGGTGTCGATATCGCTCTGTGCCAAAAAGGAGGTTGATACCATTCAGATGCGCGGTGAACTGGAGACCAATTCCGCCCCGGGATATCCCAAATCTTTCAGGAAAGAGGCGCCGGCCCCATGATAATTGATTCCCACACCCATATCGGCACTATCCGCGACTTCAGCATCACCGGGGATATGCTTCTGGAATCGATGCGCCGCTATGGAATAGACGCTGCCCTGGTCTCCAGTGTGGAAGGCGCCGAATACGACGGAGGCACGAAGGAACTGGAGCCATGGAAGCCGCAGCTTTCGGTGAATGAAGCCGTTGCAGACCTTGCCCGCGCTCACCGGCATATACTGAAGGGGCTCTTCTGGATCAAACCCCGCCGGGAAGGGTGGTCTGGTGAGGTGGAGCGGTTCATGATGGAACACCGCGATGTCATGGCGGGTTTCAAAGCGCACCCTACACTCTCCATGCTGAACATCACCGACGAAGGATATGTTCCCTATATCAGGTGCGCC
>JAKQCH010000322.1 GCA_029573825.1 Spirochaetota bacterium
CGTGACGTATCTGTACGGCTCACGGACAAAGGAGTGCATGTTTCTCCGGGACCGCTATAATGAAATCGCAGACAATTATTATGACGCAACTGATGACGGAAGCTGCGGCGAGAAGGGGCGGATTACCGATCTTGCGGAGAAGGTTATCGAAAAAAATTCGTTCACCCATGTTTTCACCTGCGGACCCACGCCGATGATGCGGACCCTTGCGGAGATGGTGAAAAACTCCGGTATACATATTGAAGTGTCCGTGGAGAATTACTTCGGATGCGGCGTGGGACTCTGTTCCGGATGTACCGTGGAAACAGTGCACGGCAACCGGTGCGCCTGTGTTGACGGGCCTGTTTTCGACGGCAAGGATATTAACTGGGACGCGCTTCAGGGGAGCCACTATGATGAGGCCTGCAGGGCGTAAGCGCTCCTGATTATTTTTTTTAGTTTCTGTTCTGCTTCTGGGCTTCCTGCATTTTCTTTTTCAGCTCCCTGTTGCTGGTGCCGAACATCGCTGTGCTGCTCTTCCATCCATGATAATTTTTGAAATATTCTGTGGACATGCCGAATGCGTCAAAGCAGGGCATGTAAATGGTATGGTTCATGGAGTCGGTGACTTTTTTCTCTCCTGCATACATCACGTATGCCACGCCATTATACACAAGGCGGTCAATAAGCTTCTCCTGCTGCGGAAGGTTTTTTTTCTTTGCCGCCTCGATGAGACGGAAAAATTTGTTCGCGTTCAGGGTCACGCAGAAGGCGTTGTCGTCACGTTCCATCAGGATTTCCCGCTTCTCGCTGTCAAGGGTGTACTTCGTGAAGCCGCTCAGGGCGATCAGGGTCCCTTTCCGGAGATATGATTTTGCCACAAGAAATACCAGGGTCAGTTTCACAGGGTGCATGTAATATTCTTCCAGAAATGCGAGGTGCCGTTTCACTGCGGGCTGTGCTTTCTCCCGCCGGAGGCTCGCGTCACTCACTTTGTGGGCGCGTTTTACCGCTTCAACATTCAGCCCTTTCGGCATGGAGGCCCTCAGGTGTGTTTCCCCGGAAGTCCCTTTCGGGTCACAGCCCGTTCCTTCAATGACAGGGGCCACGCCGTACCAGTATCCAAGGCCCCGCTGCACAGAGGCGTCCTCATACGCCGGTTTCCCCTTCGCGCGGCCGATCTCTTCGAAAGGCCCATCGCTGAACGGGGAGCGGTATATGGTATATGACGCTGTACCGTTCAGGGCTTCCCATGCGATGCGAATTTTTCCTTTCGACTCATCGGGGAGCGCGGAAATGTTTTGAATGCTGCGGACCTCCGTGCCTTTCATGTGGAGGGCCATCCTTCCCATAACTGCGGAGGCGCATTTCTCAAGGGCATCCTCCGACGATGAATAATATGCGGTGCGGTACAGGGCCTCACGGCGTGATGTCGATATCAAAGCGGCTTTCACCTGTATTCCCATATAGGCCTTTTCAATTACTCCCGTAATAACATATTCCCCGTCAGCGCTCCTCCCGGCAGATGCCGCCGCGCGGAGGTGTCCGCTGTTTTCAGGATCGAAGTTTTCAATCGCGGAAACATTCCCGGCGGCACGAATATTGTTGATCCCGATTTTCTCTTTTCCCGCCTCTAGAAGGAGCTTCCCCAGTTTTGCCGACTGCTGTGCCTCCACCCCTGATACGTAAAACGGGAGGATAATCGTTGTGTCCGCAAAAACCGGCGCGGCGGTGAAAAGAACAGGTATGGTGAAAAGAACTGCCGGGAGTTTTCTAATCATGTTCATGGCATCTCCATCAGAAATTGTTTGTATGGCTATGTTCAGGTTGATGATATTGTGAATCTGTGGCGACGATTTTTCAAACAGTTTTTTCCGGTAAAAAAGATATTACTGCTTACGGCAGGTCCTGAATAAAAATAGCCTGAATTCCACAGAATTATTCTTTACAAAGTCCTGTAGATGGGTAACGATATACTGTTTTCTGAAGCAGTTTCTCCGGTGCATGTGCAGCAGGATGCTGCGGCTGGGCAGATGCATTTTTGGGGTAATGGGCTGTATCAATATTGCGAAAAGGACATGAAACTCATGCTTCATATACTGATGAATATTAGTTTTGCCCTGAGAGACTCGGCGAGGAATATCCTCAAGTCCCTGATTTCCAGTTTCGGCATAATTGTACTCATTTCATTTCTTGTGATGTATATTCCCTTCCGGGACTCGGTGAAAAACTATATTGAGACCAGCCTTTTCGGAAAGCTTGCTATCAACGAAATCAAGATATATCCCCGCTCCGCGCAGCAGAACAATATCTTCACCCCGTCGTCGAGTATCCGGGGGCAGATTCCCTTTGCACATGTGCGGGCAATAAAGGGAATAAAGGAAATCGATAAAACATACAGTATCATCAAGCTTGACTTTAAAACGAAAGTCCATGGAGAGATGCTGGGACAGTCACGGGCTCCGTTTCTTCCCATCTGCGGGGTCAGCAGGGAATTTTTTAAAGGCAAGCTGCGGAACTGGAACGGCTTCCGGACGGGGAAGACGGTGCCGGTAGTGGCGCCGAAAATGATCCTCGAGCTTATGAATAATTATTTTATCCTGAACGGCCTTCCGCGAATGAGTGAAAATGACCTCCGCGGATTTCCCCTCGATCTCAGGGTGTTCATCCCGGCGCCTGACGGCGAAGAGAGGATGCATGAAATCAAAGCGCACCTCTTCGGATTTTCCGATGTCTTCGCGTTTCCCGCGGTCCTTGTGCCCAGGGACGTGGTCACCCGTTTCGCCGCGCGGCATCGTTATGATACCGGGCGTTTGAAGCAGGGATATCAGCACATCATGCTGTACGCGAATATAAAGGACGTGAGAAAGCTTCCCGAGGTGGCGCAGAAACTCCGGAAGATGGGGCTTGTCTTCGAGTCGCAGCACGATGTCGCGGAAAAGACCAACAGGGCCCTGAGTGTAATCGATGATTTTTCTTTCGTGGTGATAGGGATACTGCTGATCATCACGGTGATTTCAATTTTCAATTCCTATCTCAATATTGTCTATACCCGGAGCCACAAGTTTTCGCTGAAACGCATCATCGGGGTCTCGAAGGTGCGTATTATCATGGGGTTTGTGGTTGAGGCCGCGTTTATCGGGGCGATGTACGGGATGATAGGATACTATGCCGGGAAGTGGATGCTCGATTACGCAGCAAAGAAACTTCCGGTCTGGGTCCCGGCCCTCAGCAATATCGCGATCCATTCCGAGAGAGAGGGCCTCTTTCTCATGGCCCTTGTATTCTCCATGCTGATATCCGCGGTGTCAGCACTGATACCGGCGGTATTCGCGTCAAACATGAATCTTTTCAAGGCAGTGCGGAAGTAGCAGTATACGCATATTTTAGATGAGGAGTTGCAACGATATGCTGGTTGTTGAAAATGTATCAATGTCCTTCGGCGAGAGGGATATCCTGAAAAATGTAAACATGACAATCGGGGAAAAGACTATCACCGTCATTACCGGCAAGTCCGGCACCGGGAAAACAACGCTCCTGGGCATCATGTCGGGCCTGCTGAAGCCTGACTCCGGCAGGGTGCTCTT
>JAKQCH010000088.1 GCA_029573825.1 Spirochaetota bacterium
TGAAACCGATTCTGCCGCATCCAATGAGCGCTGTATTTATTTGTTTCATCAGTATACCGGATAAAAATTGAAGAAATCAGAAGCGGTACCGCAGGGGATATCCTGAATCAGAAGAGAGGCCTCCATGGTAAGAACTGCAGGCATCAAAGGATAGGAAGGTACTCGTTGATTTCATAATCAGTAATAAATGAGTTGTATTTGTCAATTTCCAGCATCTTGTTTTCTACAAATTTTTCAATGACGAAATCGCCGAATGTTTCACGCATTAACTCGCTTTTTTCAAAATGTGAAATCGCCTCATTGAGCTGTGTCGGAACAGGGTCCAGGCCAAGTTTCTGCATGTCCCGTCTGTTTGTGATCTCCCTGTCAATATCGGCCGGTTCCGGGAGCTCATACTGTTCCTTAATGCCCTTCAGCCCGCTTGCGAGAACCGCCGCAAAGGTAAGGTATGGATTGCATGCTGAATCAGGATTTTTCAGCTCTATCCGGAAGGATTCATGCTTATCAGGCCTGCACTGGGGAATACGTATGAGGTCATTGTGGCCGCCGGTACCCCATGAGATGTACACCGGGGACTCAAATCCGAACTGAAGCCGTTTATAGGAGTTGACCCACTGGTTGGTAATTGCAAAAAATTCCTTACAATGCTTTAAAATCCCCGCTACATAATGTTGTCCGGTTTTTGACAGTGATAACGGGCCTTTTTCATCAAAAAAAATATTTGTTTCCCCTTCAAAGAGCGACTGGTGAATGTGCATTCCTGAGCCGTTCTGGTTTGCAAGGGGTTTCGGCATAAATGAAGTATAAATATTATTGAGGTGTCCAATTTCCTTGGCGATGAGCTTAAAGGTCATAATATGGTCCGCAGTGGTGAGGGCATTATCATGCCGGAGGTCAATCTCGTGTTGGCTGTTTGCCGCTTCATGGTGGGATGATATTACCCCGATTCCCATCTCTTCAAGGGTCAGTACAATCTGACGTCTGAAATCGCTCGCGCCATCGAGCGGTGTGAGATCAAAGTATGCGCCCCTGTCAAGAATCTCCGGTGATGAGGAATTTTTGAAAAAGAAAAACTCGATTTCCGGTCCGGTGTAAAACGTATAATTCATTTCGGCGGCTTTTTTGAGGGTTTTTTTCAGGACATACCGGGAATCGCCTTCAAATGGTTTCATGTCTGTGGTGTAAATATCACAGAAAACCCGTGCTACAGAATCCTCCTTTGGTCTCCATGGAAGAATTTTAAATGTGGAAATATCCGGGACCGCGATCATTTCCTTTTCGCTGGGGCGGATAAATCCCATTGTGGTGGCGCCGTCGAACCGTACTCCTTCATCAAGAGCATCTTCAAATTCGTCAATAGTAATGGCAAAACTTTTCAGAAAACCAAGAATGTCGGTAAACCACAGACGTATAAACTTGACCTTGTTGTTATGGGCAAGCTTCAGTACAAATTCTTTATCTTCTTGCATTTATCGTATACCGTTTCTTTTTATACCGTGTACAGTTGCAGCCTTTTCGACAGCAGTATTGTATTCTCTGCGGCTGATTCTTCCGGATGTCATTTCTTCATACAATAACCGTAAAAGGAGATAAAACATGGCAATCCTCCTTAAGGACTTGATGGTTATTATATCGGCAGAAATGATGGTAAAAATTATGATACGAGCCCTGAATTAAGCGAAACTCAGGTATATCAGCAGGACAAAAATCACCAGTATCAGCACGAAAAGACCAATGATCACATACGTCGATTTCGAAAAACCCGCACCGGCCTCTGATATGTTGTCATGAGAGCCCTGTGATGAAATCTTCTGTTTGGGTCTTGCTTTTGCCGGGGGACCGTCCGCAATGGGATCATATATCTTCAGTTTGACCTGTTTTTCATCCTCCGTGCATTTTCCGTAAATACCGGGACCAATCTGTGTAAGAATTTCAATTGGGCCGGTTTTGCCTGAGGCTTTAATGTCAATAACCTCACAGGGGATAGGCTTGATTACATTATCCTGGCGCAGATCCATAAGATCAATGAAGTAATTTGCCCTGTCTGAATTCGGGGTTATTCGACCCATTATTTTATCGCCAATTTTCATTTCATAAATCGGTTTTCCCTTTACCGGGGACAGGATCGGTTCAATCGGGAGAATTGCGGAGCCGTCTTCAATGGCAGGTTCATCTGTTTTCCCATCGGACTTCCCGCGGTTTTTTTTGGTTTCCTGGAACTCTTCGGCAGTTGTTTCCTGTATCCCGACTTCCACGATGAGGTTTTTATCATGAATAATTCTGTTAATTGCATCGAACATGAAAACTTCGACATTATCGTAGTCATAGTTGTTTAAATATTCGTAGAATTGAGATTTTAAATGCTGATCACTTGAGATGGAGTTGATCTGGTCCATGAGAGAGTTCGTCATGCTGTTGTTAAAATTACCCTTCCATTTCAATTCGAGAATGCTTTCTTCGTAGCGTTCCCATCCCGCATGAGGTTCTAAATCATAAATGCTGGAGTATGTCGAAACAACAGTGTTGAAAGAATCGATTTCCTGGCTGCTGTTAAATATTACAACCACTATTCCGTAAAGACTCAGTGAGTTTGATTTAAACCGGGCTTTCAAAATTATGATGCTTTTGTCCACGGGAGGGTTCCTCAACGCTCTTTTTTATTTCAAGTTGCAATTCATTTATTTATTCTTATGGAAAAACTTACAGAACGCTACTCGCATATTCAGAATTTGTAAACAAAATAATGTCAAGATTAATATTTTTCCTTCCTGTTTGCAATAATAAATTATATTATGCCAATGTATATTTTTTGATGATAATTTTATCGGCAAAGGCCAGGGGGACGATACAGCTCTGTCTGCCCAAGGATGGCGGGGCGATATCACCAATTGTCGTGTGTTCAGTGATTTTCGGTTATGTTGACCGGGGATGGCTTTCTGTTGATCCCTTATACGTGTTATCCGGCAACTATGTTCCATGCTATTTTTTTGATCAGATTATATGAAAGAGTTGACTTTTAATTATTAATGGCGCATTATTTTCCCGGAAATCTGTACTTTTTTACTGATCGGGGCCTATCCGGGAATGAGGAGTGTGATATTATTTGCACCTCTGACCGATATAGAAGATAACACAGTAAAAGAATGTACGGAAATCTGTAATGATTGAGAAACATAATGATGACAGGGGGCTGTCTGTGCGGCACATAATTTGTATTCTCACAGTGATGCTTATTGGAAGTGGTCCGGTGTATTCGTTTTCTGATCAAACGACTACAGAAAGAATATTACGTGAAAATAAAGGTTTTATATCTTTTATCGATGTCTGTGTGACAAATTTCGGCCGGGATAAAGTTGAAGATGTTGAAAATAAATTCAAAAAAATATATCAGAACCATTTCAATGCCCAGGTCGCATATCTCCAGTCCGAATACAAAAATTCCTTTTACAATATCCGCCGCTCGCAGAAGGAGCAGATTGACATGACCAGCGGTGTCCTGAAGCAGGTATATCTTGAAGACTCAAAAATTATACTTGATAAACTTGCTCCGGAAATTATACGCTCAAAAAATGCACGGGCGCGTCTGTATCTTACCCTGGGATACCGTGACCGTGCGGTTGGCAGAAACTATGAAATTGTTGCCGATGCATCCAACCCGAGGCTTTATTCGTATAAAATATTCCGTTACATAGAGGGTATCAAGCTGGCGAGGCGGGCCAAGAGGTATGGTTTCCTTGCCCTGTATGAGAGTCGGGACAAAGCTGCGAAAAAGGCAATATTCGATACTCTTTTTAAATCTGAAAATGAAGCAGGTAATAAATTTTACCGCAGGTTTCTGGAGAAATCTGAGCAGGATTTCTATAAAGAACTGAATCTGACCTATGAACAGCACGAAGCACAGGTTCCGAAAGCCGCAGCGAAAACGCAGCCTGCCGGGCAGGAGGGGACATCGCAAAGTGCTCCAGCGGAAACCAGAACAGCTCCTGCGGAGAACACCGATGAGTTGAATATTGAAAAGCGTGTGCGGTTCAGAAAAGAACGGCTTGCCGCGAAATTTCTTCTTCACGCGGAATATGAACGTGCTGAAGAAATAATCCGTGAATATGTTAAGGATTTCAATTTTAAACTCATTCTTTCGACACTGAAGGTTCTCGGTGATAAGGGACCGCAGGGTTCAACTGATTACAATGCATACATTGCCCATCATTATGATAATTACGGACGTCTGCACAAATCATACGGTCAAACGGATCCGAAAGCGGGAGAGGCATCTCCGGTAATAACCGCCCAAAAGAAATCCATGCTTGACATAATAGCCGGCGATGTTAAGGTGGTTGGCGATATCCGTCGCGATGGCGGATCCGGCGAGGAGCCCGGTCTGGACTCCGGTTCCGAAGCGGCGCAGAAAGATCAGTCGAAAAACAGGGAGCAGCAGAAATAGTATGCTGTTCATTTATCGAAGGTGACAACAGGGAAATGGACAATTCCGATCTTCTTAATAAGGTGCATAACAGAATGGTAAATGACCTTCTCAAAAACAAAGGAAGCAATGACGCGGGCCCGGGCATTATGAAGCACATTATTGACAGGGACCAGGTGCTGAGAAAGGCAATTGCCGACCTTTATGTATCCCTTGAAAAATTAAATGATCCCAAGCTTGCAATCGAAATGCTTGCAGACCATATCACCATGATGGTAGAAATGCTGAACCAGTTCAAGGGAAAGGCCGGCAGATAGCAATCTACGGCCTTCTGCGGGTGTCCGGTCTGCGCAACAGTTTCCGGGTAGCGCTTATCCTTGTGATGCGGCATCAAGTTCAGCTGCCAGTTCCTGTGCTTCTTCTCTGCTTAGATGGAATGATACCGTGCCTCCTCCGGGATGTGCAAAGGATAGTGTTGTTTCGTTTTCCTTCCCGCAAATATTCCAGCGTTTTTTTCCCGTTAATCTGACAGTTTCCGGAAGCCAGTCATCAGGGCGGAACTCCGCTATCTGAATAAGAACCCCGAATGCATCACGGGGATGGATGAACAGTTCTTTCCACGCATCGCCATATTCGATATACCCGAAATAAGGAATACCATTCTGTTCCAAAAATAATTTTGATTTTCGAATGTCGCTCGTCTGGAAAGTAATGTGATGAACGCCCCCGTCCTTTGAAGAGAGAAAATTATCCAGAAAGCTTCCTTTCCCGGTGGGTGTCAGCAGCTCAAACCTTGTGAGGTCGCCGATAGAAAAAATCTGCCATATATATTTCATTGAATCGTCCCGTGCCGATGCCCCGGGAACGGCCCCGAGAATATTTATGAAAAAATTTCTGGCTTTTTCGTAGTCTGTAACGGCAAGGGAGACATGGTCAATCCGCTGAATCATGGTTTTCCTCCATCTGGTAATGATTTCCTGTGCGAGATATTAGCTGTCGTCGAATATAGTTTCAAGCGATTTCTAATGCCGGTTGTAATGTAATGAAAATTATTCTTGCAAAATTGCATAATATAGAAAACTCTTGCCGGATTAAATAATGTCATGACGGAGGAGTACCGTGAGCGAAGTAATTGGTATTGGTTCCGCTTTACTGGATTTCACCTATGAAGTGGATGATGATATACTGAAAAAACTGGGGCTTAAAAAGGGCACCATGAGCCTTATCACTGAGGCGGGAAGCGAAAAAATACTTCAGAAGATGAAGGAATATCCTGTGAAGGTCAGTCCCGGCGGCAGCGCCGCGAACACGATGGCGGGGATCGCGGTGCTCGGCGGCAGCGGCGCTTTTATCGGTAAAGTGGGTAACGATATTAACGGCAAGGTATATATTGCCGAGACGGAAAAATTCGGCGTGAAGGCATATATTAATTCAACAGACACCATGACCGGTCACGCAATAACTTTTATCACCCCCGATTCTGAAAGGACGTTTGCCACAAATCTTGGTGCCGCGCTTTCTCTGCGCCCCGATGATGTCTCGGAGGAGGCAATAAGAAAGAGCGCGATTCTCCATATTGAGGGATACCTCCTTGAGGGGGACCTTAAGGACGCAAGTGTTCATGCGATGGAGCTCGCGAAAAAACACAAGGTGAAGATATCAGTCGACCTCGCGGATCCGTCCCTTATTACCCGGAATCTCGGGGAGTTTAAGGGAATTGTGAGAAACTACGCCGATATAGTATTTGTCAATGAAGATGAAGCGGAAGCCTTTACGCAGAAGAAAAGCCGTGAAGCCCTCGATTTTATACATCTTTTTTGCGAAGTTGCAGTTGTGAAGCTCGGAGCAGGGGGAAGCCTCATAAAACAGGGTGACATGGTGTACACGGTTAAGCCGGAAAAGACAAAGGTTGTCAATACCAATGGCGCCGGCGACATGTATGCAGCGGGTATTCTTTTTAGTATTGCCAACGGCATTCCGATGGAGCGTGCGGGGCGGATCGCCAGCTATGCTGCGGCAAAGGTCGTGGGACAGGCTGAGGCCCGTCTCAATGAACGCATTGATGTTGGCACTCTCTAAAGGGGCAGGTACAGCACCTGCCCGCACCGGAGGCGATTCGGCTCAGGGACATCGTTGAAGAGTATAATGTTCGAGGGCTGAATCCTGAAGCGGTTTGCAATTCTACTGATGGTGTCACCCCTTCTCACGACATATCTTTTTACCTTTTTAAAGCGCAGGGTGTAAAGTTTCTCTGCGTTTACCTTCAGTATTTCTTTCGCCTCCGCGGGGACCCGCAGCTGGTACGGTGCGGAATCCGGGGGGGTAAAGTTTTTCTTTATCCCCGGATTGTACAACCGCAGCACTTCTATGGGCGTACCTGAAATGTGCGCCACCCTGCGGATGTCGACGGGATATTGGAATTCCACCAGTTCAGTTTCGAATGTCCTGATAGGCTCAATTTCGTCACAGAGCTGAAAAAGGTCCTGGTTCATGTAAATAACCGCCAGCGCAGCATACCGCGGGACGTATTCACTGGTCTCCTTCCGGAGCGCACCGGCCCGCATAAGTTCCCAGAAGTCTCTGGTTCCGGTTTTCCTGATTGCCTGCATGACATGGCGGCCGCCTCCATTGTAGGCCGCGAGGGCAAGCTCCCATGAGCCGAATGTCCGGTAAAGATACCGGAGATGCTGCAGGGCAGCCTCTGTTGACCGGTGAATGGTCCGGCGCTCGTCAATCCAGCTGTCTACACGGATGCCCAGAGCCCGGGATGTTCCATGCATGAACTGCCAGAGTCCGACAGCGCTGCTTCGGGAAACTGCGTTCGGGCTGAAACCGCTTTCAAGAAGGGGCAAAAGCCTCAACTCCGCAGGAATGTCTTCATATCTGCTGAATACGTCATCAATAATATCCATATAAAGATGTGACCGCTTAATTCCCCTGACCACATACTCTTTCCCTGATGTCCGGTAATAGTAAATAAATTTTCGCACTTCAATGTGTCTGCAGATGGACATGTCAATTATTGCTTCAAAAAGGTTTTTGTTTTCAAGGGAGGGAAGATTCTGTATTTCATTCTCGTTGTTGATGGTGAATGCTTCTTCCGGGGCGCTTGCCCCGTCCTTGCCGAGGAGCGCAAAAAGAGACCATGCGTCTGCAGTCGCAGGGAGTGTGAGCAGCGTGCACAATAAAAATAACCGAATATTGAAAAAATTCATGCGAGGTATCCTGTTCCGGTTTTTTTATATCTGCAATGCTAAAGTTTGAACTCTGTATATCATCAGCATCATCCTACCAGAAGAAGGGAAAAACAATCAATACATTTTTATGAAATATTTCTGTTATACGGAATGGGCTGGTGTGTAAAAACCGCATGGTCAGGGGCAAGGGGGTTGATACAACAGCATGGACTGGGAGAGGCTGCACGGAAGGTCCCCTGGTGAACTCAGGTATCTGTTTTATTTCATGATACTGTATCGCCCCCCCGTATCCCTGACGATAAAACCTTCCGTCTGGAGTTCTTCGAGAACGGAGGATATTTCACCGCAGAGGGACCCTGTGTCAAGGATCAGTTCCTCTTCAGACCGAAGCGGTGTACCAATAAGAGTTCTGATGACCTTTCCCCGAAGCTCTCTGTGTGACCCGGCAAATACGCTTTGCGGACGATATCGGGTACTGCGTCTGGATATATTACCCTCCCTTTTTTTTAGCATGACTCCGTAATCCATCAGCGCGTTGAACCATCGCGAGGGATTTTCCGGATCAAGAGTTGTGCTGACAAGGGGGAGAATTGTATGGTCGTGAACAGAGCATTCTTCGCTGAAAAAAAAATGAATAAAGACGGTGCGGATATTTGTTTCAATAAACGGTGCGGGAATATTATATGCATACACTGCAATGGAGGCTGCCGTTGCCTTTCCAATCCCCGGAAGAGCTGCAAGGTCTTCCGGGGAGTCCGGGACCTTCATTCCATGTTTTTCGGCAATGATTTTTGAGCAGTCATGTAGGGCCAGCGCCCGCCGGTTGTAGCCCAGTCCCTGCCATGCCGCGAGGACATCGCTGCGGGATGCTTTCGCAAGGGTAGGGATATCCGGAAAATTTCTGATGAAGGATTTGTATTTTTCAATGACCCGGCCCACCTGTGTCTGCTGCAGCATTATTTCCGACACAAGAATATAATACGGATTATGTGTATCCCTCCATGGAAGAGGGCGTTTTGCCTGGTCATAATAGGTATATATCAGGTTCCGGAAACGGTTTATTATGTTTTTGCTGAGGCCCCTCTTCTTTGCAGACTCAATGAGGGAAATCTCTCTTTTAATTATTCTGTACATATACCTACATGAAAAAAATCTCCGGGAAATGCAACAATTTTTGGAATGCTTTCTCCGGTATCGACCAGCGGAGAATGCGCAGCCGTTCAGGCGGGGTCAAAAAGTATTGCCTATTATGTCTCATATATAAATTCATTATTTACTATGGATAAAATTCTTGACAAAGATGTATAATATCGTATGATATATCTCAGGTAAGTTCGATCGGAGCAGAAAAAGAATTATTTTCCATGCTTAAGAATGTGACGATCGGGTTGTTTCTTATGGAGGTTCGGGACAATAATTACGTCAGGGTAGGAAAATAATGTTGCATATTTGCTGTATTTTAAATTATTGTATTAAATTTTTTGCCCTGTGGTTCCGATTATTAATTGTAGTGTAGTGTTTATGAGGATGCGGTAAAGTGGTAAATGTATAAGGAGACGTTACGATATTCGGCTGCATCTGTGATTTCATCGGGGAGTAAATCTGAGTTAACAATCATCTGTCATACAGAAGAAATTCAAGTAAAAGGAGTTTACTCATGAAAAGGGAGGTTAAA
>JAKQCH010000091.1 GCA_029573825.1 Spirochaetota bacterium
TCAAGTAATACAGCCATAGCCGCCGCCTTATATCTATCAGTATTATTATAAAAACACAGAGCAGTATTTTACCATCTTCCGTTTTTTCAGCTTTACTTTTTCTTTATTTTATCTACGATATGACAGTGCAGCATAAAAAAACTCCCTGCATGCGGGCCATACCGCTCCGGGTTCAAAATAATATCCGGAAACAACAAAGAGAAGAATTTTACACAAAAAGTCAAGAACAAGTTTACACGACTACCGCAGCATCACCGGAGCAGTCACTGAAGAGAGGGACAGATGGCAAAAGGTACATCATTAAAATCAAAGGAATTCATCCTCGCCATTGACGCGGGAACGCAGTCAGTGAGAGCGATACTCATTGACCCCGAGGGCAATCTTCACGATATAGTCAAGACCCCAATAGAACCATATTTTTCTGACAATCCCGGGTGGGCGGAACAGAAACCTGAATATTACTGGAAAACCCTCTGTGACACCTGTAAACTTTTATTTAAAAAAACGAAAATACCGAAAGACGCGGTAAAGGGCGTTACCCTCACGACCCAGCGCAACACCATGATCAATGTCGACAAAAACGGCCGCCCGCTCCGTCCCGCAATTGTGTGGTTAGACCAGCGGAAAGCGAAAAATGAGGATTTTCCTTCAGGGGTCATCCGCACCGGACTCCGCGCGATAAACATCCTCGGAACTGTTGAATACGCAATACGTGAATGCGAAGCCAACTGGATACAGCAGAACCAGCCGGATATATGGGAGAAAACCCATAAATACCTTTTCCTTTCCGGATACCTCACGTACAAGCTGACCGGCGAATTCACCGACTCAACAGGAAACATGGTCGGATACGTCCCCTTTGACTACAAAAAGCACAGATGGTCAGGGAAGATGGACATAAAATGGAAAATGTTTCCAATGGATAAATCCATACTGCCGTCCCTTGTGTATCCGGGCGATATCCTTGGCTGCATCACGAAAGAAGTTTCACGCCAGACCGGCATACCGCATGGACTTCCGGTGATAGCCGCCGCTGCGGACAAAGCCTGTGAGGTGTTAGGCTCGGGGTGCCTCTCGCCGGAGATCGCCTGCCTCAGTTACGGCACCACCGCCACCGTTGAAACCACCAACACGAAGTACGTGGAGATAGTACCCTTTCTGCCGTCATATCCCAGCGCTGTCCCCGGATCATTCAACACTGAAGTAATGATATACCGGGGATACTGGATGGTGAGCTGGTTTAAAAAGCAGTTCGGCCTTCGGGAGATGCAGATCGCGGAACGGAAAAAAATCCAGCCCGAGCAGCTTTTTGACGAACTCATCACGGATATCCCTCCCGGATCGATGGGTCTCATGCTGCAGCCGTACTGGTCTCCCGGCGTGAAGGTGCCCGGCCCCGAAGCGAAGGGCTCCATTATTGGTTTCGGCGACGTTCACACGAGGGCGCACATTTACCGTGCGATTCTCGAGGGACTTGCATACGCGCTGAAGGAAGGGATGCTGAGGACAGAAAAGCGCAACGGGGTGAAGATAGAAAAGCTCCGGGTTTCCGGCGGCGGGTCTCAGAGCAACGTGGCCATGCAGCTCACCGCAGACATTTTCAATATACCCGCAGAACGGCCTCACACCTACGAAACATCCGCCCTGGGTGCAGCAATTGATGCCGCCGTTGGGCTGAAGCTGCACCGCGACTTCGATTCTGCGGTAAAAGCCATGACCCGCGTTGGTACGGTATATGAGCCGAAACCGGAAAACGTGAAAGTATACCGCGAACTTTTTGACACGGTCTACATGAAGCTGTACGGCAGGCTGCAGCCCCTGTACAGCAAAATCCGCGACATTACCGGGTATCCCCCGAAAAGCTGAAAATCCCCGTGCTGTCATCCATTTCTATTGATGACAGCACACTTTTATTGACATTCCCTCCATCAGGGGTATACTTTACTATATACAACGCCGGACAGCCGGCGTTGTGAAGATATATTTAATCATGTTTTTTTACCCCTGCATCTTTAATGTACAATTCAACGCAGATCCGGACAGCTTCTGATTATCGGCAACCGGATATCATCCAAACAAACGGAGGAATATAAAATGCTGCAACCTTTAATGGAATCAAAACGGGACTGGGAAAAGGATTTCGCCTCCTATCTCGAAGAAAACAAAACCCTTGCGTATATGATGCTGAAGAAAGCGGATGAAATTCCGGACCGCTTCGCACTTTCACAGAAACTCGGAGAGGAGTGGGTTTCAATCACGTGGAAGGATTTCGCGGAACAAATCCGTGCCGTGGCCAGGGCGCTTCTGGAAATGGACCTCCTTCAGCCAGGCGAAATGGCGGGAATATTTTCGCAAAACAGAGCAGAGTGGGCCATTGCGGACCTCGGCATT
>JAKQCH010000097.1 GCA_029573825.1 Spirochaetota bacterium
CCTGCAGTTCTTACCATGGAGGCCTCTCTTCTGATTCAGGATATCCCCTGCGGTACCGCTTCTGATTTCTTCAATTTTTATCCGGTATACTGATGAAACAAATAAATACAGCGCTCATTGGATGCGGCAGAATCGGTTTCAGGCTTGAATCCGATCCGCTCCGCTATAAGCCATGCACCCATTACGGCGGCGCGGTAAAGGCTGGTATAAAAATCAATTCGGCCTGTGACATCAATTCCGACAGGCTGCATTTGTTTCAACGAGTTGCGAAAATACCTGATTCGAACATTTTTACAGAATCCGGCAACCTGCTTGCGACATGCAACCCTGACATTGTAATTATTGCGACATGGACTGACAGCCATGTCCCGATAGGAATCATGGCGGCGGAATCGGGGGCGAAAATCATTGTGTGTGAAAAACCAATCGCACCGGACCTGAACGATGCGCAAAAACTTATTGATTCCTGCAAAAAAAACAATACGGCACTCATTATCAACCATGAACGCCGTTTTGATCATCGGTACCGTACCGTAAGAAAGCTGATACATTCCGGGAAAATCGGGGAAATCAAAACCGTTCATGCTTCAGTTCTCACTTCCGGATATCGCGGAAAATCAGATATCCTGGAAGGCGGGGGTCCCCTGCTCCAGGACGGCACTCATATTATTGATATAATCCGCTTTCTTTTCGGTGATATAACCGCTGTAACCGGTTCCTTTGAGCGCAGCGGCAGGAAACGCGGCTACGAGGACAGGGCAACAGGCTGGCTCAAAGCAGGTAATAATATCGACATATTCCTTGAAGCGGGGGGATGCAGAAAATATTTCCATTTTGAGCTTGATATTTTCGGAACAGAAGGCCGTATTGTGATCGGGAACGGCTATGAAAAGCTTTTTATAAGCAAAAAATCCACTCTTTATAAAAATTTCAGAGACCTGAAGGAACAGCCCTTCCCCATGAAAAAGGGAATAAACTGTTTCACCAGGGAATACCGGGAAGTAAAAAAGATCATGAAAGGCAGTGCAGTTGAGAAAATATCGACCGGACTGGACGGATACCGTGCTCTTGAGGCTGTCCATGCCCTCTATCTTTCCGGATTTTCCGGAAAAAAGATTGATTTACCGCTCGAGCAAGATAGTATTGATCTTGAAAAGATATTTTCTCTATAAAAACATATAACGGAATGCAATAATGCAGATAACTACAAAACATCCCTCCGAGGACACGGTAATCATTACTCTTGACGGGCGGTTTGACATTGAAGAAGTAATAAGCTTTGAATCATCATGCAGCGAGTTTCTCAAATCCGGGTTCCGTAATATATGCCTTGACCTGAGCGAATTGAAATATATTGATTCGTCCGGAATCGGGTCACTTATCAAAACAATGAATATTACAAAAAACGAAAATGCGAATCTTGTCCTCCTTGATGTTCAGCCCGACATAATGAAAATCTTTAAACTGGCATACCTCGATAAATTTTTTACCATAACCACAAGAAACGATTTCTTTAAAAAAAAATGATCCTTACATAAATCCTTCTTCCATAAGCTTTTCTTTCAGCCTGGAATCATCGGGAGGATCGCTTTTCCCCTTCCCTTCTAGTAGCCGTTCAACATATTTTGCGAGAATATCGGTTTCGACATTAACTCTATCACCAGCCTTTTTCTCCTTCAGAACAGTATTTTCAATTGTTTCCGGAATTAAATACAGGTGAAACGCGTGTTTATCGACAGACACGACAGTAAGAGATATTCCATCCACTGCGATAGACCCCTTTGGGACCACATAGCGTATTGCTTCCTCATCAATTATTACGGAAATATCGATACCCTTATCCCCTTTGCTGATACGGTCGATTTTTCCGACACAATCCACGTGACCCTGAACGATATGACCCCCCATCCGTGAACCAAGAGCCAGAGCACGTTCAAGATTCACCCTGTCCCCCTGTTTAATAGCCCCCACTGTTGTAATTTCACAGGTGATTTTTGATGCAAATACAGAAAACCCGTCACCGGAATAATCTGTAACGGTAAGACAGGCGCCGTTAACCGAGATAGAATCACCACGCGCCGTGCCGTCCAGCACCGTTGATGCGGCGACAGTAAATTCGACACCGTCACCTGATTTCTTGATGCTTTTTATTGTTCCGATTTCTTCGATCAATCCGGTAAACATGCACTCCTCACATCATTTCAAAATTATACGGTTCCCGGTATCCCGAATACAACAGGTCCTCTTGTATCATCACCGTTGAGACATCCTTCAGCCTTACTGAATCCTGCATTGCGGAAATGCCATTCCCGTCAATCGCGGGAGTACCGCGCCCGATGATCTTTGGCGCTATAAAATACAGGTACTGGTCAATCTCCCCCGCATCAAAAAAACTTCCCGATATGGCGCTTCCACCCTCAAGGAGCGCCATCATGATACCCCGTGAATACAGCTCTTCCTGGATTGTGTGGACCCGGGCAACTCTGGTGTCTCCGCCGATATAGACTATTTTATTCTGTTTTTCCATTTCCTGAATGAGATCATGGTCTTCACGGCGCTTCATTGCAGCATGTGTATTTTCGTCCACAAAAAATATATAGTCATCACTCCTGTAAAAATTCGCTCCGGAATCTATTTTATCAGGCAACCCGATTACAATACGCAGGGGCATATCACGATTCACAACCGCATCACCACCTAACAGTTTTTTCAGAAAATAATTATCATATCCAGCAATACCCATATTCGTTTCCCTGAAATAGCATTTCACGGTATCAGGAAATTCCTCAAGACGCACATTCAGCGAGGGATTATCCGCGACAAGGGTGTTCTTGCCGATAATCACCGCATCGGCAATGGCCCGAAGCCGGTGTACAATATAACGGGAACAATCAGAAGATATCCATCTGGAATCCCCGGACTTTGTCGCGGTCCTTCCATCCAGGGTCACCGCAAGTTTCTGAATGATAAAGGGCCGTTTCCGCAGAATATATTTCCGGAATGGCCTTATCAGATCAACGGCCTGTGACGCGAATTCATTCATTATCACCACATCGACTCCGGCATTTTTAAGCGCGAGGACGCCCTTTCCCGCGACCATCGGGTTGGGATCGAGCAACGGGATATATACTCGTTTAATGCCCGCTCTGATAATCGCCTCCGTGCAGGGGGGGGTCTTTCCATAATGGCAGCACGGCTCAAGAGACACAAACATCTCCGCTCCCTCGAGTGTGCCCGGTGCGTTTTTTATTGCTGTTACTTCCGCATGGTCTCCGCCGCATGCCGAGGTCTTTCCCGTTGCGGCAACGGTTCCGTTCATCACGATTACTGCTCCCACCGCGGGATTCGGCGAGGTACATCCCATCGCGGCAAATGCCTGTTCAAGAGCACATATCATAAATGCAGATTTATCACCCACAACGCTCACCCTGTATTGATAAATAACGGACATTCGCCTTACAGGTCGATATCGACCCGCATACGCAATACCTTCACTGTCATCATGCGTCTCTTCCACCGAAGGTTACAATCACTTTTCATTGACCGAAATGCCGTAATCATTATTCAGCCGGTCCCAGTCTTCAGCAAATCCGGCATCCTCGCAGAGAGCGGTCCTGAGATTCTCAAGGACAATCCTGTTGTTCTTTCGCGCCTCCAGATAACCGCCCGCAATGCTTCCGGAGTAGAAGAAGGCAGTTGCTGTTCCGAAGAACACCCCCAGGGGTTCATTATCGGTTTTGAAGGACACCGCAGTGAGCGCCGATAGAACCGACACCAGTACGAATGCGACAATTCCCGTTGGACGGTTCCCCGCGCATGCATAGCCGAACCCCGGGACAATCCCCGCCCACAGCGCTTTCCAGGGGACCACTGTTTCAGAATGTCTGATTCCGGAATATGAAATCATGTCACGGTACAACTGCTTGCTGCTGATGATAGCCCCGGGCAGGTTTTCATTTTCAAGGAATGCCGCCGCATCATCCAATCTGTTTCCAAGAAGCGATGCCACATAGCGGCGCTTCCAGAAATACGCGTCGAAGGAAGTGTCACAGGATATT
>JAKQCH010000100.1 GCA_029573825.1 Spirochaetota bacterium
GAAACAATTATCTATATTTCCTGCAATCCGTCATCATTCAAAAATGATTTACAGGTACTTGACAATTATGCCGTTATTTCTTTTGAGGCATTTGACATGTTTCCGCAGACACCGCATATTGAAACACTCGCAGTCCTTAAAAGAAAATAAACCACACCATGACAACAGACAAAGGCATTTCACGCAGAATAAAACAGCACATCATTGCGAAGGACCATACCTTTTTTGCAATCACCCAGCCTGGATTCGAAAAAACAGCGGAATCGGAGCTTGCTGACTCCGGCATTTCCGCAATCAGGGGCGCAGTAACGGGGGGGATAGAGTTTGCCTCCCGTCTCACGGACTGCTACCTGCTGCATCTGCGTTCCCGGACGTTAACGCGGATTCTGATGCGGATCGCGCATTTCAAAGCAACCAATTTCACCGTTCTCCGGAAAAAAACCGCATCACTGCCCTGGGAATTATATCTCAGCAACGGCATACAGTTTTCATGTAAAACGACCTGCCATCACTCACGGCTGTACCATACGGGACGCATTGAACAGGAAGTGAGTGATGCAGTCACTGCGCGCCTTGGCGAATACGGCATACGGGCACACCATACCATGTCAGATACCGAATCCCCCGTGCAAACAATTTTCATCCGCTTCGACAATGACCTGTGTCAAATCAGTCTCGATGTCAGCGGCGATCCCCTGTACAGG
Source organism: Spirochaetota bacterium (assembly GCA_029573825.1). Classification (GTDB taxonomy): domain Bacteria; phylum Spirochaetota; class UBA4802; order UBA4802; family JAGODF01; genus JAKQCH01. Next base: position 705 of record JAKQCH010000100.1, read on the forward strand.
CGGGGATACCGCCCCTGTGTTTCCGCCGCGCCTCTGCGGGAAACCCTGGCCGCCCTTATCCTCATGGAGGCCCGGATCGGCAGCTATGATACCCTTATTGACCCCATGGCGGGCTCCGGTATCTTTTCCATTGAAGCGGCGATGATGCGGGGCAATATCCACCCCGGAATAAACCGGCATTTCATTTTTGAGTCCTGGCCTTCCTTCAGGCCGGAAACATTTCACCATATTAAAAAGCAGCTCCTTCACGGTGCGGGTGATGATATCAACCCCCTGACAGTGTACTGCAGTGATTATTCCGGACAGGCTATTCAGACAATTTTAAAAAACCTTCAGGCGGGAAAGTTGTCGGATATTATAAAACCTGAACAGCGTAATTTTTTTTCCGACTACATCACGCTCCCCGGGAAATGCAGGAGCCTCATTGTCCTGAACCCCCCCTACGGGAAAAGGGTGACCGGTTCGCAGTCTCAGAAAAAACTATACGAAAAAATCGGCGACACCATACGCTGCCGCTATCCGAAATCCGGATACGCCATTATTGTGCCCGGTGTTGAATATGAAAAACATCTTGGATTACAGTACGACAGGAAAATTCCTTTTTTATACGGAGGGCTGCAGGTAGCAGTAATTTTTAAAGACTCCCCACAGCTATGAGGAGGATAGAGGAAAGGGATGCTGTGAACAGAACCTGTGTCCATTCACAACATCCGCTGCTGCGCCGTCACCGGGTTGGATGACAACCGCTTCCCTGGCATGCGGCATTCCTGTTCGTCTTGGTGATGGGATATCCCCCTTTTGTTCTGGGAACTTTTGCCTGCGTATGACAGTAGATGCAATTAATCATTTTACCATTTTTCGTTTTCCCCCGGTGCTTCCCCATTATTCCGGGATTCGCGAACACAACAGTACAGGCCAGCATCAGAAAAACAGCAATACCAAGTGAATATTTTTTCATGCGATATCTCCTGTTAATAGCATAGTAACAGGACATTGAACATAGTTTATCCGGTTGTCAACAACAATACATCCGGCATAAAAACGGCCGGTATTTTCAGGACATGCCATTCACACTCTCCGCAAATATCTATTGACTTTTTAGCCCCGGTCCGATACACAAATCAAATCATGATATTAGCGGAAAAGCAAAGGAAATGCCCGGAATAATAACGCACAATTTTCTGTTTCACGAGGCCGTGGACTATTTAAAAAAAAAGAAATACCGTACATTTCTTTCCACCTCCATCGAGACGCTATTCAATACTGACTATTACAAACGGGCGGCGCTTTTTGGAGCCATCGGGCCGAATATATTCGACTATACCCCATTCAGGCGCAACCGGTCATGCGGCTCCCGGCTGTCATTCATGCTGCACGACGGCGGCAGCGCTGAATTGCTGAGCGTGATGTTAGACAAAGCTATGGCTCATTCCGACTTCAACACCGAATGGGCAGCCACCCAGCGCGCCTATCTCTACGGTTTCATTTCCCATATAATCGCCGATGCCCACTTCCATCCTTTTATGCTGTACTGGTCCGGGTTCCCCGATTCACCGGGGAGACGTGAAGCGGCGCTGTACCGGGAACAGAACCTGATCTTTCAATACAATCTGGACAATTTTTTCCTGCATTATTATAAAGAAGGTAAATTCAAATATAATCTGGAATCGATGCTGCCGGGGAATAACGGTTTCGGCTATAAGGGTTTTGACAGTGCGGTAAAGGACATGCTGCTCGGGTCACTCCATGACGTCTTTCCTCATTTCGCCAAAAAAATTGTATGGAAAAGAGGAAACAATCCTGACACCGCATTTTCCAAAAGTCTCGGATACATTGACCTCAGCAGGTTTTTTATCACACTCACCTACCGGTTAAAACATACCAGAAACGAACGCCTGAAAAAAATCATACAGGCCCTCATGAGAAATCGTTTTGTATATCTTGATATGCTTGTCAGATATCCTGAACCCAGACAATTAAACAGGCACGTGCTGAATCACCACCGCGCCAGGTGGGTCCATCCTGCGGGAATTCCGGGGATCCGCTATGATTCCGTTGAAGACATCCTCAGAATTTGTACTGCACAGATCGGCGACATCTGGGAGGAGATAGAGGGAATGGTATACGGGAAAACGGAAAATTATAACCACGTCCTCAAAAAGATATGCATTAACGCCTTTACCGGCGACGAACAGGCGGGTTACAGCTCGCTGAAAATCAAGGAACCCGTAAAGCTGCGGTTTTAATCCGGGGAAACCGGTACTGCAATCCCTGACACCTGTTTCACTTATTCAGGTTTCTGATAAGAAAATCAAAACGATCTTTCGCAAATTTAGTAAGCATGCTGGCGGGCATATATTTTAAAAGAGACTGGTACTCAACAAGGTTCTCTTTATCACTGACTTCAGCAATATACCGTATAACATTTAATGCCGCATTTCTGTGGGGATTTGTCACACTGTAGTCAAGGTAGCTGTACAGCACCGAGACTCCGAGGTAGGGGTTCAGATAAATGGTGCTGCAGAGGGCCAGTTCCTCACCGGAGACCTGATCATAAAAGTTATAGTAGTTATTCAGAATTTTATGTGTCAGCTCGTGGACCACAAACATCTTCCATATCTCGCTTTTTATCGCCAGTACATTCGGGAAAGCCCTCCTGAGGCAGTATTTTATATCCTCTGTAACCCGTGAGCCGACGAAAAACATCGAGTCCACACTTTTCCCCATCATTACCCGTTTCGCGATAACAAAGTCATTGTATACTTCTTCCGGGTTGATATAGATCATATCAAAATAAAAAGTTGAATTACTGGTAGAGAACTCATCGTAGTAGATAAAAGGCTGGATATTGTAGATCTTCTCTTTTTTCTGGAAGAGAGGGTGCACGATATCGATAAGCTTCTTTTTCCCGAAAATACAGTAGTCAAGAACTATCTTCTCCGACTGCCTGCGGGCATTTCTTGAAAACCGAAGAATAATATTTTTCTGTTCCAGCTTTTTTTCAATTGTTTTAAGCTTTCTTTCGTTGAATTTCTCCGGATAGAGATATACATCAAACATCAGATCCGCGAGACTCTTGTTTTGAATAGTATTGAGGGATTTCAAATAATTCCGGTATGCCACCACATGGAATCCCTCTTTCTGCATTTCCTTAAGGGAAATAGTTCCCTCCTGAATTAAATTGACAAAATGGGGGTTCTCGTTGAAAAGGAGCACAACGTAGGCATAAAATTTACCGTTGGTATTTCTGATATTAATAAGATTCAGATGATACCCTGATCCCCCAAGATGGTCATTTCCATGGACGTCTGCCAGCAAAAGAGCGGGGAACATAAACACAGCAAGCACAGCTGCCGTAAGGCACCATGCCTTTTTTTTATAATTTTCTCTTTTCAATTTTATTTCACATGTCGCAATAGTTATATCATGGTGAATGAGAGCCAATGATACAAATTCTTCAATAATTTTAACAGCTAAATTTACAACTTTTTTAAATAATATTTCTTGCAATTATGTCCCATCCTGATAGGGTATCCCAATGAATTTTGTTCACCTCCACAACCACTCTGACTATTCAATCCTCGATGGCGCTATAACCATTGACAGAATGATTGACAAAGCCTCTGATCTCGGCATGCCGGGTGTGGCCCTGACCGATCATGGGAACATGTTCGGAGCAATAGAATTCTATCAGAAGGCAAAATCCAAAGGAATTAAACCGATTATCGGCCAGGAATTCTATGTCGCACCAAAATCCAGGTTCGACCGCGAAGCGAAATCCAGCGGCAAGGAGAATGCTCACCACCTTGTTCTCCTGGCAAAAGACATGGAAGGCTATAAAAACCTTATTAAACTGTCTTCGATCGGCTATCTCGAAGGTTTTTACTACAAACCGCGAATTGATTTTGAGGTTCTCTCGCAACACAGCAAGGGTCTTATCTGCTCCTCCGCCTGTATCGGCGGCGAAATTCCCATCCTGATACTTAAGGGAAGAATGGAAGAAGCCCTCCAGGCGGCATGCACCTACCGAGACCTCTTCGGGAAAGACAACTACTACCTTGAACTGCAGGACCACGGCATGCGGGAGCAGATTACCGTCAACAAGGCGCTGCTGGAAATTTCAGGCAATACCGGAATCCCCCTCATCGCGACAAATGACTGCCATTACCTCAACAAGGAGGATGCCTATTCTCATGAGGTTTTGCTCTGTATTCAGACCGGGAAGTTTATTGACGATGAAAACAGAATGAAGTTTCCCACAAGTGAATTCTATTTCAAAACAGCGGAGGAAATGAAACAGCTCTTCAGTGAAGTTCCTGACGCAATTTACAACACAACCCGGATTTGCGACATGGTTGATCTTGAGCTCAGCCTGGGTAACGCGATACTGCCGCACTTCACCGTACCTGACGGATTCACCCTGGACTCATATCTGCAGCACCTTGTTGCTGAAGGTGCACGGAAGCGTTTCGGCGACGCTGTTCCCGAAGAAGTTACACGGCGGATTGAATATGAACTGACAGTCATAACCTCAATGAAGTTTTCCGGCTACTTTCTTATTGTCTGGGATTTTATTAATTATGCGAGAAGCATGAGTATTCCTGTGGGCCCCGGACGGGGTTCCGCGGCCGGATCCATGGTATCCTATTGTCTGGGCATAACAAATCTGAACCCCATCACCTACAATCTTCTCTTTGAACGGTTTCTGAACCCAGACCGTAATGAAATGCCTGATATGGATATTGACTTCTGCGCTATCCGCCGCGAGGAAGTCATTGACTATGTTAAGGAAAAATACGGCAAAGATCATGTCAGTCAGATCATCACCTTCAACAAAATGAAGGCGAAGGCGGTAATAAAGGATGTGGCCCGCGTATTCCGCGTTCCATTTGCTGACGCGAATATCATCAGCAAGCATATTTCCGAATCCACCCTCCGTGAGGAGCTGAACTCCTCTGACGACCTCAAAAAGATATACAACGAGACCGACAAAGGTAAGATGGTCATTGACATTTCCCTGACACTTGAAGGACTTACACGGTCAGCAGGAAAGCATGCAGCAGGTGTTGTTATTTCGCGTGAACCGCTGACTGAATATGCCCCCCTTTATCGTGACTCGAAGGACGGAAGCATTTCCTCGCAGTTTGAAAAAAACAGTCTCGAGAAAGCCGGTCTTGTCAAGATGGACTTTCTGGGACTGAAGAACCTCACGATCATTGACAATTGCCTGAAGCTTATAAAAATGCACAAGGGTGTCGATATAGACCTCGACAATCTGACACTTGACGATGAAAAGACATTTGATCTCCTCAGAGACGCAAACACAAAGGGAGTGTTTCAGCTTGAAAGCGGCGGCATGCAGAACATATTGCGCAAGCTGGGCCCCACCGTCATTGAAGATATCATCGCGGTGAACGCCCTTTACCGACCGGGCCCCCTTGACTCAGGAATGGTGGAGGAATTCATAACGCGAAAACGAAATCCGGCCAAAATAAAGTATCTCCATCCCCTCCTTGAGCCTATTTTGAAGGACACCCTGGGCGTTATCGTGTACCAGGAACAGGTCATGCTTATCGCCCAGCACATGGCAAAATTTTCTCTTGCTGAAGCTGATAAGCTCCGAAAAGCAATGGGCAAAAAAATCTTTGAAATCATCAAGGACATGGAAGATAAATTCATCAGAGGATCTCTTGAAAATAATATAAACGAGAAGATCGCCCGGGAAATATTCGGTCTTATCGAGAAATTCGCACGGTACGGGTTCAACAAATCCCATTCTGCCGCGTACGCGATAATATCATATCAGACAGCATATCTCAAAGCACACTACCCCGTGGAATACATGTGCGCGCTTCTGTCATCGATGAAAGACCAGGAAGACATTACCAAGTATGTAAATGACTGCAGGGCCAACAATATTCCGATTCTGCCGCCCGACATTAACTACAGTGAATATGATTTCACCATTGAAAACAATACGATCAGATTCGGTCTCAACGCGATAAAGGGGATCGGTGAAAAAGCGATCGACTCAATTATTCTTGCGCGAAAGGAAATGAAATCCTTCAAGACGCTGGGGGATTTCCTGGAAAACATAGATATTTTCAACGTCAACAGGGGCGCCATGGAATCCCTTATTAAAGCGGGAGCCCTAGATTCTGTTCACGCCAACAGAGCCCAGCTTTTTGCCGGCATTGAAATGCTCCTTGAGACAGCAAAAAAACAGCAGCAGGACAAGTTATCGGGACAGGGCAGCCTTTTTGACATATCAGATACAGACAGCGATGCATTCAGCTCGCCATACGAACTAACCCCCGTAAGGGACTGGCATGACAACGACAAACTTCAATTCGAAAAAGAGGTCCTGGGATTGTACATAACAGGACATCCCCTTGCACGCTATGAACAGGAAATACAATCCTTTTCCTGCACTGCGATTCCAGACCTGAGCGAATGCACGAATAAAGAAAGTGTTTCAATTGTCGGCATCATTTACAACCTGAAAGTCCGCCTCTCCAAAAACGGGAAAAAGTTTGCCGTCAGTATGGTTGAAGATATGGAAGGAACGATTGAAGCGGTGTTCTTCCCTGCCACCTACGAACAATATGAGCATTACATCACAATGGAAGAACCGGTCATGCTCACGGGAAAAATTGAAATTGAAAACGATGTGGCGAAAAAAATAATTGTGAAAGAAGTCCAGTCATTGCGGGAAATACGTCTTAATTCAATTACCGCACTTCATATAACCCTCGACTCAGCGGGAGCCGATACACAGCTACTCGCAAAACTCAAATCTGCCCTGATGGGGCACAGCGGCGATTGCCCTGTCTATTTTCATGTTGACGACAGTAAGGGTAATTCGACGACAATTCTTACTCACCATGCCTATAATATTGCGCCCAATGATGTCCTTATAAAAGAGATATCCCATTTAATCGGTTATAACGCCATACGGTATTCGCTAAAAGGATGCAACTGAATTCAGTAACTTATGTATTCCCGAATCATGCTGAATCCCTTGGAGTTTTCAAGAATTTTGATACTTCTGTCACTGACCTTCAGCTTAATATTCACATAGTTCTTCAAATCCTGAATCAGCAACTGTGCCAGCGATGAAGCAGTTGAACCGTCAATCACACATTTTTCACCAACCGTCAGTACGAGTCTGTTTCCGGAATTGATCAAACCTCTGTTTTCAAGATTGAGTATCATCACATTGAGTTTTTTCCCGACTTCCATTTTATTTCTGTTAGTCCAGGAACCGATTACATGGATCTCATTGATGGGGATGTTCTCATAGTCCGGAGCCTCTACCAGTTTTTTCTCCTCACCATCGACATACACATTTTCCTGATCTACCCGAAAAACTATATTCGCGGCATCCGCATTATCGTGAATGACTGAAGCCTGACTGCTCCCCTTAATAAAGACTCCCTGCTTAATTCGTTCTTCTACTTTATCAAGAAATCCATTCATCTCCTCCTGAAACACATCAGGCGACGCATTTACATTGACAACCTTAAAGAAAAATATTCTGTTAAACAGTACAGGGTCCGCGCGAAGCTCCTGTATAAACTTATTCACGACATCATTTTTTGTTGCCAAAAGATCCAGTATCCGAATGGGCATATTCTCATAGTTTTTGAGACTTTCATAATTCCGATCATCCGCAAGAATGAGAAAATTGCCCCGCAACAATTCAAATCCTTTACCCCGGGAAAGAATTATATGTGAAATCAGCAATGTCCGTAACATTTTTTTACGGTCAGGATCGAGAGCGGCATCC
>JAKQCH010000113.1 GCA_029573825.1 Spirochaetota bacterium
GATATTTTCTCGGGGAAAGTGAGAAACTGGAGCGAAGTCGGCGGAACAGCATCGGAAATTGACGTGGCAATACGTGCGGACACCTCCGGAACTCATGATGTCTGGAACCGGATAATTCTGGGCGGCAGAAAGGAATTTACCGGCGCGGTAGCGCAGGCTTCCAACAGCAGCGTCCTGGCGTATGTGGCGGCAAATAAAAATGCAGTGGGGTATGTGAGCTACGCGTTCCTTAACAGCGACGTAAAGATGATCAGCATTGACGGGATACGGGCCGAAGTAAAAAAAGGCATGAAAACTGAATATCCCGTGACACGGACGCTATACATGTATGTTGATAAAAAGAAACTCTCACCGGCCACAAGGGGCTTCATTGTATTTATTCTCAGCAATGAAGGACAGCGCATTGTCCGTGAATCGGGGTTTATCCCGATATCCGGTTTTTCAGCGCCTTGATAGTGAAAAAAAGTTGACGGTACAGGATAATCAGATATCTTTGTTTACTACACATGCGATGCAGAATACCCATTGTTTGAATAGGGTTTCGAGGATATCTTCTCAGGGTTTCCCTGGCGCCTCTTACCATATCTCACCTTCAACCGGTTTTTCCTTATTCACGGGATGGTTTCTTTTGTGTCTGTATAGTAACGGTAAACGTATGGCTTGACGTGAAAATCAACACGGTTATGCGATGAGTGCCGTATGAAAATGAATTGGATGGAGAGTATACATGGTAGAACAAGGTAAATTCGTAGCAATACATTACACAGGAAAGCTCGATGGCGGCGAAGTGTTTGATTCCTGTGATGGAAATCCCCCGTTTGAATTTCAGGTTGGTGCCGGTATGGTGATACCGGGTCTTGACGATGCTGTTGTGGGCATGGCTCTGAATGGGGAGAAGGATATCGTGGTCACTCCTGATTTCGGGTATGGTGAATATAATGATGAAATGGTGCAGAGTTTCCCGATCGAGGACATCAGGCAGCAGTTCGAACCGCAGGAGGGAATGATGGTGGGGGTGCAGATGGAAAACGGCATGCAGGTCCCCGCCACAATAACCAGTGTTACCGATACAGAGGTTTCGATTGACCTTAATCATCCCCTTGCGGGAAAGACATTGTATTTTCATGTCAAGGTAGTGGAGATAAATGACGATGCCCGCTATTGTAATGAAGAGGGCGGATGTTCTTCATGCGGCGGCAGCTGCGGTTCTTCATGCTGCTGATTTCCGCATCGTGGTTCAGTTATTTGTAAATAATGCTGGAAATAAATATGTCACATCAAAAAACCCCGTGATTTTTATCACGGGGTTTTTTGATGTGAAGAAAATCATAAAAAATAATATTTTTTTACCCTTGACAAAATCTTAATTAATGGCATTTTGCTGAAAAAGGTCATTGATAATCCTGTCCTGGATATCATCACTCACACCTTCACTGTTGTGGATATAACTCCTTAATGGAATTTCGGGGCCGTCCTTTGTCAATGAAGTATTTACTCTGGAGATGAATATGAAAGATGGTGCGGTTTCAGTCAGTTTTGATATAATGGAAGCATTCATGACGGATGTTTTTAAATATCTTGGTGTCCCTGAGGAGGACGCGAAGATTTCCGCTGAAGTCCTCATTACCGCGGATAAACTTGGAATTGATTCACATGGTGTAAACAGATTAAAACCGATTTACTATGACCGGATAAAAGACGGTATCCAGTTCCCGGTGACAAATTTTGAAATTATAAAAGAAGGTCCCACGACAGCAGTCGTTGACGGACATCACGGTATGGGCCATGTTATCGCGAAGCGGTCCATGCAGATGGCAATTGATAAGGCGAAGAAGTTCGGGATGGGTATGGTGGCGGTGAGGAATTCAACCCATTACGGTATCGCGGGATATTATCCGCTGATGGCTGTTAAAGAGGGAATGATCGGTCTCACCGGAACCAATGCCCGCCCTTCAGTTGCTCCGACTTTCGGTGTTGAAAATATGATGGGGACAAATCCTCTCACCTTCGGCATCCCGACTGATGAAGAGTTCCCGTTTCTCCTTGATTGCGCTACCTCCGTCTCGCAGCGGGGAAAGATAGAAGTGTACGATCGCCTGGGGAAGGATATTCCTTCAGGATGGGTTATTGACGAGCAGGGTAGAGATCGCACTGATACCCACCAGATTTTAAACGATCTTGTGAAAGGGACATGCGCGCTGACACCTCTCGGCGGTATCGGGGAGGAGGGAAGCGGATATAAGGGATACGGGTATGTTACCGTTGTGGAAATCCTTTCCGCAGCGCTTCAGGCCGGTAACTTCATGAAGATGCTTTCCGGATTCAGTAACGGGAAGAAAGTGCCCTACGGCCTCGGGCATTTTTTCGTTGCGATTGATGTTGAAGGATTTGTCGGCATTGAATTGTTCAAGAAAACGACGGGTGATATTCTCCGGGAACTGAGAGCTTCAAAAAAAATGCCGGGGCAGGACCGTATCTACACTGCCGGTGAAAAAGAACACCTGGTGTGGCTTGAAAGAAAGGATACCGGTGTTCCTATCAATCCCGAAGTGCAGAAAGAAATTATTCAGATGCGGGATGAAGCCGGTCTGAAAAACTATGAATTTCCTTTTTAGCTGAGTGGTGAATATGAGCGGATTTAGTATTACTGTAACCATTTTCGGGGGCCTTGGTCTCTTCCTTTTCGGTATGAAAATCATGAGTGAGGCCCTCCAGAAGGCAACAGGGGAGCGACTCCGTGATATCCTGGAAAAAGTAACCAATAACCGTTTTCTCGGGGTGCTTACAGGATTGTTTATAACCTCAATTATTCAATCCTCAAGCGCGACTACCGTCATGATAGTAAGTTTTGTAAACGCTTCGCTGATTAACCTGACGCAGTCGATAGGAATAATCCTGGGCGCAAACATTGGTACAACAGTCACAGGATGGATCGTCGCGCTGCTCGGCTTTAAAATCCAAATTGCGACCTTCGCACTTCCAGCTATTGGACTTGGTTTTTTTCTCAGGTTTTTTAGAAACGAAAAATTCGGACAATGGGGTGAAGTGCTGCTTGGTTTCGGTTTGCTCTTTCTCGGTCTTGATATAATAAATGAAACGGTTAAAGACCTGAGGGGGTCTCAGGTTGTTCTGAATTTTATGTCAATGTTCCATGCGCAGACCATTCTTTCAACAGTGATGGTTGTTCTGATAGGCAGTGTCGTTACAATGGTGGTGCAGTCATCAAGTGCCACAATGGCAATGACGATGACCCTTGCGGTTAATGGTCTGATTGATTTTCCAACTTCATGCGCGTTGATCCTGGGGGAAAATATCGGCACAACGGTTACCGCAAATATTGCATCCCTGGGCGCCTCTGTTGCCGCAAAAAGATCTGCCCGTGTTCACCTTCTCTTTAATGTCATGGGTGTAATGTGGATGATCGGAGTGTTCCACTGGTTGTTCATCCCGTTCATCGACTGGCTTATGCCGGGAGATCCGTATTCATCTTCACCCGTTATACGTTCCGGTGTTATCGCTGACCACATGGCTGCCTTTCACACATCATTTAATGTAATTAATACGCTTTTATTTCTCCCTTTGACAGGGGTTCTCGCAAAAATGGCGTCGCGGCTTGTTCCTGACAAAAAGGGAGCTGGTGAAGATGAGGAATTTCATTTGAAGTACATCACTTCAATCCTTGTTGCAACACCGTCAATAAATATCAATCAGGCTCGTCTTGAGACAAAGCGGATGGTGGGTATTGTTGTTGATATGTTCGACATGGTTCTTGACGTTTTCAAAAATCCGCAAAAAAAGCTGGGAGTAGTTGTAGAAGAAATACAGAAAAAAGAGAATATGACTGATATCCTTGAAAAGGAAATTTCCGAATACCTTGTACGTGTTTCCCAGAATAATATTTCCCAGGAACAGAGTTATGAGATTTCGAATCTTCTTCACATGGTGAACGATATTGAGAGAATCGGTGACCACTGCGAAAATCTTCTTAAATTGTTGCGGCGGAAATATGACACAAAGCTTGAGTTTTCTGAAACCGCATATCAGGAAATTGATGAGATATCCAGCAAAGTGCATGATTTCCTTCAATTGATTAATAATAGCATTATGGCTTCACATGCGAATATCCTCACAACTGCAGCTGTAATTGAAAACAGAATCGATGAACTCAGAAAAGAACTTCGCCAGAAGCATGTGACGCGGCTGAATGAAGGGGCGTGTGATGTTCCTTCAGGATTACTGTTTATCGACATGCTGAACAGCTTTGAGAAAATTGGTGACCACGCATTCAATATCGCGGAAGAAATATCTTCAAAGAACCTTTTTTGACGATAACGCCGGAAAGGATTCAGAACGCGGGTATTGCGGGGACACCTTTAAACCGGGGATATATTTTTCTGAACTTCCCTGTCGTCTCAGGGTAATTGTTATCTGCCCGCGATATTTCCCACTGTATGGCATCACCGCCCTGTATTCCGAAGGACATTCCCCTGAAATCCCCGATGTAGTGGGCTTTCCCCTTTTCAACGGTGAACTGTTTGCTGAGCGGGGAACAGCCGTTACAGGTGAAATCCCGTTCCGGTGTGCAGTCAAATGCGGCAATGGTAAATACCGATCTCCGGGCTGAACATGCGAACATTTTAGTGATCTGGTATGTTCCAGGTTCAAGAGAAATTAGTGTTACCTCCCGGGGGCGGGAGCGGGTGGAGTAGGTGTCAAATTTGACGTGTATCTTTTTGCCGGTGCTGATATTCTTTATTACAAGGACCACCGCAAGTTCAAAATAATTTTCCATTTGTATATTGCCGTAAATATAACCTTTTAACATGTCCGGTTCAGAATTGACGTCCTGAACGGGGGCATAATCTACACATCCGGTGAACAGTGAAGCGGCAGCAATAAACATAATAATACCTGCGGTGACTGTACGTACTGTTTTCATGAACATGCTCCATAATGGATATTTTTTTCTGCGGTCTGTAACTACGTTATTTTTGAATACTCCAGATCGCAAGTATTAATTGCGGATGTACTCCAAAAAGATAGATGAAAATATATATTGTCGGGAGAAAAATACATGAAATGGTTGACCCGCGGGATTGATGACTGAATAGTAGCGGAAATATTAAATCTGATATGGTTTATGAGTATGATTTCAAGGAATGAAAAGATGATGCATTTAAAAAGAATACTGGCTTATGGCAATATTATCGCTGCGGTTATTATATTCAGCATGCCTGTCGTCATGGTATGTTCATCAGTGGCGGAAGTCCCGGCTTCTGTGTTGCAGGTAAGAAAAACTGCTGCGGGAAAAGTCCCCATGCGGGGATTGTATATTCCGAATAAAAAGAGCAGGGACAGCAGTTATATAAAAACACTTCTCGATAGCGGAACACCTGAGGGCGTCAATATGCTGGTGATGGATGTTCATTCCTATGGAAGCATTGTCCCC
>JAKQCH010000117.1 GCA_029573825.1 Spirochaetota bacterium
TGTTCCCTGAAGCCGCACATGGCAAAACCATGGGCAATATGCCAGATAAGCCCATCGGATTCCGGACCTGTCCTTTCAAGAGAAAGGGCGGACAGGAGCATCATCAGACCGTCACGGGCGGTGCTTTTTCGTTTTACGCGCACTGTTCCTTTATCGACAAGCCGCCTGAAATCCCCTGCCTGGACGGGAATGGTAAAGGATGCGGAAAAGATACGGCTTTGCCTGCTGACAGGGTCGGTATAGCTGAACCTGAGCCGGTGAATGCCGGGATATAATTTTCCACCGTAGCTGATCTTCATGATGTTTCCTGAGATACCGGATACTGATACCGGTATATCGTCAAGGGAGGTGGTGACAGCGCCGGATAACACTGTTCCCGGTACTCCAGGTTTCAGGCGCAGGGCGATAACAGGAGCCGGATCATTGATAACATTTGTATAAATACCGCTATTGTCAACGGGGACCGATACCGCGACATCAGCGTCAGGGAGGGGGTGCGTAAGAAACGATGAAAGTGCGTAAAAATAGGCCTCTGCTTCAAGCTGATTGTACTGTATGTCGCTGAGGCGGAGGGCATGGGTTTTATCAGAAAAGAATCCCGCTTCGCCGATTATTCCCGGACAGAGATATCTTGTTTCACGCAGAATCATCGTCCCGGTTTCCGGATATACTGAAAAATCAGACAGCACGCTCCCCTTCTCTTCCATTATTCTGTGAAACTCATTGAGCAACGACCGGGCAAGTTCACTGCTTGCAGGATTGACCGCGTCGCTGCCCCATATCAGGACGCAGGGATAGTTGACGCTGTCAATTCTCCGCGGTGAACCATTGTGGTGAATGCTGACAAGGACATCGGGAATAAATTTTCTGGCAGCTTCTACCCTTTCAGCAAGGGGAACATCGGTATCGGTTTTGCGCGACAGGAGCGTTTCCGCGCCTGCCTTCCTGAGCATGTCATGAAGAATCAGGGCAACGCGGAGATTGATGTCCTCTTCAGAGATACCTTCCGGACCGTTTCTGAAGGGGTCCTTTTCAGAGAGGCCGCCATGACCCGGGTCGATAAACACCTTTTTTCCCTTCAGGTGCCGGTGCTGAGAGAAGTCCGCGTTTCCATTGTATTTCATTTTATGATAACATCCCGGTAATAGAAGTACCATGCTGAGCAGCACAATGATGGATACTGTGGTCCGTTCTTTCTTCCCGCACCTATGCGATTGTAACAGGTCCATTGGCCCTTCCCTCTATGAATTGACGAATAGCGGGGTCTTCCGTGTTCTGTAATTCTTCGGGTGTCCCCGAGAAAGAAATTTTTCCATCAAAGAGCATTGCAACGCGGTCCGCAATGCGGTATGCGGATTTCATGTCGTGGGTTACTACTATTGAAGTGATTCCGAAGGTGTCCCGCATTTTCAGGATAAGCCTGTCAACGGCGCCCGCAGTGATGGGATCTACACCGGTAGTGGGCTCGTCGTAGAGCATTATCTCGGGACGGATGGCGATGGAGCGCGCAAGTCCCACGCGTTTCTGCATGCCTCCTGAAAGTTCCGATGGCCTCTTTTCTTCTATGTCCTTCAGTCCAACGTGGGCAAGCATTTCGGGGACAATTTTCGCAATTTCTTCTTCAGTGATTTTTTTACGGCGCAGACCGAAGGCGATATTGTCATAAATATTCATGGAGTCAAAAAGTGCGGCCCCCTGAAAAAGGACACCATATTTTTTCTGAATGGAAATACGCGTCTTTTCATCGGCACTGGTAAATTCTGTGCTGTCCACGGTAATGGATCCTCTGTCGGGGATTAATATCCCCACAAGATTTTTTAGAATGACTGATTTCCCGGTTCCGCTTTTACCGATGACGCAGAGCACCTCTCCCTCGAAGACGGTGAGGTCCACACCCTGAAGGACAGTTTTGGGGCCGAAAGATTTACAGAGGTCTTTAATTTTAATTTTTTCTTTCATGTCGATACATGGGAATCCGGTGCGATTCCTGCCGATGAAGAAAATCGGTACTTTATAAGGAAGGAATGTATCTTCACAATGCATCTTTGTCAAGTGCAATTGAACAGATTAATTATGTCACTGTCTCAGAATGCTGCAGCGTCAGGTTTTAAACTGCGGGTTGATGAAGTACGATAGATGTTGAGTCCAATTTAATCCTGTGAAGCGTCATCGATCCTTTTGGTTATTTTCTCCGAGAGTTTCATCAGGAGGGGGAGTGTTCTGGTTTCATCACTGAACATGAAAACCGCAAGGTTTTTCCGCTGTATAAGCAGCGTTCGCATGTTGTTGTAATCGCTGTAGCTTTTCAGTTTCGCGAATTCACTTTTCGATGAACGCACGTCCCTGTAGAGTATGATGTAGCATACAATATCATCCCCAAACGGTGAGGCGCTTCTGGCAAGAATTGATGAATGGATATCAGTGATGCTGTTATAATCTCCGCCGGGGTATATTTTACCCGCGAGAACCTTTATTGCCTGTTTGTCCATTCTCCAGGGATTGTTTTTCAGTACTTTTTTTGCAAAATCCGGAATTTTTCCAAACATGAAACCTTTCGGGAGGTCCTCCTGTTTGATCCGTATCGTATCAATGATTTCTCCGTTAAAATCTGCTGCCTGTGTCCGGACAGCTCCCAACAGAATAAGCACGGCAATAAGGAATGGGGTGATAGTTTTCATGAATGACACCTTTACTATTATATGATATTTATACTAATCAAAAAATTTCTTCTATGCAGTACAACTCCCTCCGGGGGCGGGTTTCTTTTCCCGTCCAAACAGACGTTTGCTAAAATAAAAAAAATCTTTTAAAAATATTTATTGATTAAAAAACCCCTACAGGTAATCTTCGGCACATTGCGCAATTAATTTTCTAAAAAATTGAAGCGACATAATATTTTTCTATTGACGTAATATCACTTTTCAATCTATTATAATCCCCGGGTTGAGCGGTTTACACATCATTTCCAGCTGTTAATGCTATATCACAAATAACCACGTCCCGTCTGCTGATGCGGAGGCGCATTGAAGTTCGGCTGTTCTATCCGGTCAGAAAAGATTGTTTCATGGAGTCTGCTATGCAAGGTCAAGATTATTCCCTCCATTATATACGAAAACGGGACGGACGGATCGTTGAATTCACTATCGATAAAATTACTGAGGCTATTTTTAATGCTGCCCGTGCTGTAGGCGGCAGTAACAGGGAACCCGCTGTCGATATAGCAAATTCTGTATGGGGAATTCTTGATGTCTTGTACAAGGACGGGAGAATTCCCACCGTTGAGAACGTGCAGGACCTTGTTGAAAAGATGCTGATTGAGCGTGGTCACGCTAAGGTCGCGAAGGCATATATCCTCTATCGTGAGCAGCATCGGAAAATCCGTGAAGGGAAGACGCTCCTCAATGAAGGCATTGAACTTATAGAAAATTATCTTGACCGGTCGGACTGGCGCGTCAATGAAAACAGCAACATGAGTTATTCCCTTCAGGGACTCAACAACCACATCGCCTCAGCAATTACCGCGAAATACTGGCTTGAAAGAATATATCCTCCGGAAATCCGGAACCACCATCTTGATTGTGATTTCCATATTCATGATCTCGGGCTCCTCTCTGCGTACTGTGTGGGGTGGGACCTCAAGGACCTTCTCCTGAGGGGGTTTGGCGGAGTTTCGGGTAAGGTTGAGAGCTCCCCTGCACGGCATTTTGGGAGCGCCCTGGGACAGGTGGTGAATTTTTTCTATACCCTTCAGGGGGAATCCGCCGGCGCGCAGGCATTCGCGAACTTTGATACATATCTGGCCCCCTTTATTGCGTATGATAATCTCTGCTATGAAGATGTAAAGCAGAGCCTTCAGGAATTTGTGTTCAACATGAACATTCCGACTCGTGTAGGTTTTCAGACGCCCTTTACCAATATCACCCTTGACCTGAAAGTCCCTTCAAACATTGCTGAAGAGTATGTTATTATAGGCGGAGAGGTGCGGGACAGGAAGTACGGTGAATTTCAGAAAGAGATGAATATGTTCAACGAGGCATTTGCGGAATGCCTCACTGAAGGCGATGCACGACACCGGATATTCACGTTCCCAATTCCCACATACAATATCTCCAGGGATTTCGACTGGGAGGACACATCGCTGAAAAGCGTATGGGAAATGACTGCGAAATACGGCATTCCCTATTTTGCGAATTTTGTAAACTCCGATATGGACCCCGAAGATGCCCGATCCATGTGCTGCAGGCTCCGCCTTGACAACCGGGAGCTTCGAAGCAGGGGAGGGGGACTTTTCGGCGCGAATCCCCTTACGGGAAGCATCGGCGTCGTGACGATCAACATGCCCCGCCTCGCATTTCGTTCATCATGCGAGGAGGAGTTTATGACAAACCTGAAAATCCTTATGGACATGGCGAAAAACTCCCTTGAAGTGAAGCGGAAAGTCCTTGAAAATTTTTCACTGAATAATCTTTACCC
>JAKQCH010000118.1 GCA_029573825.1 Spirochaetota bacterium
GATACCATAGTGATTTTTATGGCGCTCAACAGGATAGACAAAATCAGCCCCGTTCTTCGTAAATACTTTAACGGGTCAACACCGGTATTTGTTATTTATAATGCCGGTTCCTCAAAGGATGAATACCGGGTTAAAACTGACCTGGATCGATTACAGGAAACGGTCAGGAATAACCGTGAAACATTCCGGGGGTTGATATATATCGGGAAGAATCTTCCTGACTGAAGATTCCGCTCCAGAACCGACAGCCTCATTGTTACGTTCTTTTCAGTCGGATACCCGGATAATATAATAGTAAAGCATGTCGGTCAGTTCGCTGATAAGCCTTTTTTCCTCCGTGGATGAGCCGAGAAATTTCGCGGTATGCGCAACGCTCTCCACTGCGTTGTGAATGACGATTGCCGCCGCATCGGGGTCTCTGATCCTCATTCGGTTGTCGATAAGTCCCAGTATCCGCTGTATCTGCTGTATCTCGCGTTTACGGTCTTCTTCGTAGAGCCTGTTGATATCAGGGTCCGAATACCGAAGCGCATGGGTCTGGCGGTGGAACTCCGGAGAAAGGTCATAGGCTTCCATGACATGCATCACGATCCCCCGTATCTCGGCATAGAGACTATCGTAATCACCGTTAAATTCATGAGCGGAGCGGTCAGTTATTTCACTTTCCCAGATCTTCGCGTATATCTGTTTCAGGAAATCATCAAGTACGTCCAGAAGTAATGTTTTCTTGTCACTGAAGTATGAATAAAAACTGCCGATGGACACACCCGCTTTCGCCGCGATCTCTTTCGTGTTTGTCCCGTGGATACCTTTTTTTGCGAACAGTTTTATCGCCGCCTTGAGTATCCTTGTTTTTGTTTTTATGCCGCGTTTCTGTTTCGGTACCCGCAATTCAGGTGCTTCCTTTCTGTTATCTGCCGTCGTCATCCTGATTATTCCCTTATTATTCCTGTGGTGAAATGGTCAAAATAATTGTCTTGTTGAAAATTCCGGGGTTTTTCACATCATACCGGATTCCGTATTCATATATATCAATAAAAAATTTGTCAAGATTATGATACCGAATAATTATTCACTTTTCAATAAATTTATGAACTAAAGTTCACTTTTATCTTGACAATGTGAGTTGCATAACATATTAATCAATCATCATTTTTAGCGAACTGGAGGGTATAATGCAAGCACTGGTTTTCAATGTTACTGTTTCCCGATTCATTGCCGCGAAGGTGTGCGGATTTTTATTCGGAAAAAAATCCTTCTACCGGGGCCCGGCCCGTACGGTGCGTCTTGCCGATGTGCCGGAACCGGTAATTCCTTCGCCGGACTGGGCGAAAATCCGCACGATTCAATGCGGCTACTGCGGCAGCGATCTTAACCTTATGCTTCTGCACGATTCCCCCACATCATCACCTTTCACATCATTTCCCTGCGTGACCGGGCATGAAATTGTCGGAGAAATTGAAGAAACGGGGAAGGGGGTTAAAGGATTAAGCAGGGGTGACCGTGTTACCATAATGCCGATTCTCGGCTGTGAGACCCGTGGCATTACCCCTCAATGCAGGCCCTGCCGGGAGGGAAGGTATTCAAACTGTGAAAATTTTGCCGAAGGGAAACTGCCTCCTGGAATGTTTATCGGGATCAACAGCGGTGTAAACGGGGGATTCGCTCCTGCACTCGTCGCCCATAAAAGCCAGATATTCAGAGTGCCTGACAAGCTCAGCAATGATTCTGCGGTGATGACTGAACCTGTCGCAGTAGCGCTCCAGGCAGTGTTCGATAATATGCCACAGAAGGGTGAAAAGGTGCTGGTTATCGGAGGCGGTGTTATTGGAAATCTCATCGTTCAGTCAATCAGGGCACTTGCTACGGGATGCAGGATATCGGTCATTGAACCG
>JAKQCH010000124.1 GCA_029573825.1 Spirochaetota bacterium
AAGAAGGCCGCTGCAATAAAAAAGTCCTTCCCCGCTTTACAACAGGGAAGGACCTGTATCGTCTTATTCAGGTTGTTATCAATAACCTCTGCTCTTCAGGTCAGCGACAACATTTACATAGAATTCCTCAGGATCATAGCCGGGAGTCGGAAGTGAAAGGAGACCGACCGCTGCAAGGTGATTTACTCCACCTGCCCACCATGAGCCTTCAATGACACCCTTAAAATTTCCCCATTTCGCCGATGTTATCGAAACAAGACCGTCATTGTCCCCTTCGAAAGGAAGCATCGCAAGCCAGGTAATTCCGAGGAACCCGCCGCCGGTAATATTCTTAATTTTATATGCATAGCTCTGATAGTATACACCGGAAGCATTGGGGGTATTGGGATTAAACACATTAATCATATTTGACCGCACCAGGTCATACCCGTTCGCCACAGTATTCCCGTTCACATCACCCATGATAAATGACATGACAACGTCAAGCACATCCCCGACAAGGGGTTCAAGAAAGTTGGGAATAATACCAAGAATCATTTCAGCTACAACACTTCCTCTGTGAGGCCCGGCAATACTGGTATGGCTTGCCACTTTTGAGGCCATGCCGAGGTTGGAAATCGCATAGCGTGAATACAGGGTACCATGAGAGTGCCCGATCAGGTTGATCTTGGCCTTTCCGGTAACTGCAAGAATCTGCAGCACCTGCTGCCGCCACTGCGCTGCCTTGTTCGCGGTTGAATCCATTGCGTTGACGCTGGTAATATATACATCAGCTCCGTTATCCTCAAGCTCAGCCGGGATATCTCCCCAGTAGTCAATGATACCAAGAATTTCCGCCTGCGCCCCCATTCCATGGGAGAGGACCACCGGATATTTTGTTGCGCATGTTGATGAAGCACTGCTGCCTGCAAACACGACTGCAGGGACACATAGAACTGCTATGAGAAACATCATAATTATTTTTTTTGACATGTAGCTCCTCCTGTTTTCTGACTGAATGAACAGTAGTATGAACTGATATTGATGTCAACCCAAAAAAAACGTCCAGTTGGTTTTTTTTAATTTTTTTTCATAATTGCCAAAAAATTCTTGCCGAATAGAGTTTTTACTCTATTATATGGCAATGAAAACTAAATCGGAACTCACAAGAAACCTCATCATTGAAACTGCCCTGAAGCTCTTTAATGATGAAGGGGCATACCGTGTCACCACAAACCACATCGCAGACAAAGCAGGGATCAGCCCGGGAAACCTCTACTACCATTTCCGGAACAAGGAGGAAATAATCCGTGAGATTTTTCAGCGGATATTAGCGCGCTTCGACAGACTCTGGGGGGATGACACCGGTTCCATAAATGCAGGGGGTTTCGCGGATATCTTCGGGGAAACCTGCAATATTTATTATGAATACCGCTTTTTTTATCTCGAAATCACGCAGCTGTTGGGTCACGACGCCGATCTGAAAAAAATATATGAAAAAAACCGCGAAAAACGATTCCATCAGGAAAGAGAAATGTACCGCACTCTCATCGACACGGGAATTCTCATGGAACCGGAATCGGAACAGGAACTTTCACAGCTCATCACCATCGGCTGGATCATAAGCGACTTCTGGCTTTC
>JAKQCH010000127.1 GCA_029573825.1 Spirochaetota bacterium
GCGCGTGAGGTGCGGGGGGAGGATTCAGATAATCACTGTTAATTTCCTGCAGCAGGGATTTGACCGGTTCAGGAAGTGTGTTGATATCGTCAATGTGTTTCCTGACAATTCGTTCCAGCTTACTGTGCAGTTCCATTTTTCCCATTTGCTGATTTATCCTGTATCATCATCTGGTGATTATCATTGCGTGTATGTTTATCACCATCGGCATCGGTTCCACAGTTGAATCATCGGGATAACAATTTGTTTGTTCAATAATCCCGATAATCAGTATCCAAATATCAAAACAGTATTTTTTTGATTCAGATGTCGGTAATATTGTACTACATCCCGGGAAAAATCAACATAAAAAAATAATACCACCACTATGTGCGAGTTGCAGGGAAACGTGCTTTTCCCTGCAGAACAAAGGAGAAATCTTATAATTTTTTATAAAAAACTACTTTTTTCAATTCCCGGGTTGACGATCGGAGGAATTATGTGTATTTTACAGGCATAAGTTGTTAGCACTCAATGATAGTGAGTGCTAACAAAAACAGAAGCAATGGAGGAATTACCATGATGATGCCATACACCTTATTAAATGACGTGTTAAATTTCACAAATTCCTTTGATTTATTGTTTAAAGGGATACCTGAAGGAGTACAGGGGCGAATTTCCTATCCTTACATAAATGTTCATGAAAATGGAGACATTGTGGAAATAAGGGCACTGGTGCCGGGAATTGGTGCAGATTCTCTCAAGGTTGAAATCGCGGATAATACCCTGATCATTGAAGGGGAGCGGAAAGATAACACCGGAAGAGGCACATATCTCAGAAGAGAACGGGAATTCGGGACTTTCCGTAAAACAGTTACCCTTCCGTATCCGGTTAACGGTGAAGCGGTTAATGCGGCAGTTCGTGACGGTATTCTCAGCATCACCCTTGAAAAGCGTGAAGATGTGAAGCCGAGAAAAATTGTCATTCAATAACAGGAGGAAAGAAATGAATACTCAACTCGAGAATGTAAAAAACAGCGAACGGGGCAATGGCCAATTTTTCATAGCTCCCCGTGCGGATATTATTGAAGCGGACGGGGAATATGTAATTATAGCTGATGTGCCGGGATTGAAGAAGGAAAATGTTGATATCACCATTGATAATGGAGTCCTGGAGTTGCGTGGAAGAACGGTTGATGAAAATGAAGCAAAAGGCGTATTTTCGCGGGAATTCAGGCTTCCTGATTATTACAGAAAATTTTCCCTAAGTGATGATATCAGCACCACTGCGATAACGGCAAAAATTGATAACGGCGTGCTGACGCTGGTTCTGCCGAAGAAGGAGGAGGTTAAGCCGAGAAAAATTGAGGTCCTCACGAATTAAGGGGAAACGGCTTGTCCTGAATATTGATTTGTCGTGCAGGTGGGGCCGGGTTTTTCCCGGCCTCTTCACATAAAATTTAAAAAAGGAGCGATAGCGATGAGTAAAATAATAGGAATAGACCTTGGGACCACAAATTCCTGTGTTGCTGTTATATCAGGCGGTGATCCTGTGGTGATACAGAATTCTGAAGGGCAGCGTACAACGCCTTCAATTGTTGCGTTCACCGGTAACGGCGAAAGGCTTGTGGGACAGGTCGCGAAAAACCAGACAATAACGAATCCGGAAAATACGGTTCGTTCGATCAAGCGTTTCATGGGAAGAAAGTACAGTGAAGTAGCCAGTGAGATCAAAACTGTTCCCTATACTGTTGTCAATGACGGCAAAGACGGTGTACGGGTGAAGACCTCGGCTGGTGAATTTTCTCCCCAGGAGATTTCTTCCCGCATACTTCAGAAGATGAAGCAGACTGCGGAGGATTTTCTCGGTGAAAAGGTGACACGGGCAGTCATTACCGTACCGGCCTATTTCAACGATGAGCAGCGCCAGGCAACGAAGGACGCGGGAAGAATCGCCGGACTTGAGGTGGAGCGGATTATCAACGAGCCCACCGCGGCGGCTCTTGCCTATGGTCTTGATAAAAGTGCGAAAAACCAGAAGATAGCGGTCTATGATTTTGGCGGCGGCACGTTTGACATTTCGATTCTTGAGCTTGGGGACGGGGTTTTCGAGGTGAAGTCGACCAACGGTGATACCCATCTTGGCGGTGATGACTTCGACCAGAAAATCATGGAATGGCTCACTGCAGAATTCAAGAAACAGACTGGTATTGATGTGTCCGGTGATGCCATGGCGCTCCAGCGCCTGAAAGAAGCCGCGGAAAAGGCGAAGATTGAACTGTCAGGCACCCTGAAGGCTGATATCAACCTGCCGTTTCTCACGGCAGATCAGTCAGGCCCGAAACACCTTGTGGTCAGTCTGACCCGGGCGCTCTTTGAGCAGATCACTGCGGATCTTGTTGAGCGCACAAAGGAGCCCTGTGTGAATGCGCTCCGGGATGCGAAGCTCAATGCATCGGATATTGACGAGGTTATCCTTGTGGGAGGAACGACCCGTATTCCCGCGGTGCAGGAGCTTGTGAAGCGCGTTTTCGGGAAAGAGCCGAACAGAGGAGTCAATCCTGATGAAGTGGTTGCCTTTGGCGCAGCAATTCAGGGAGGAGTGCTTACGGGGGATGTACATGACGTACTGCTCCTTGACGTGACACCGCTGTCTCTCGGGATAGAGACACTCGGCGGGGTCATGACAAAGCTCATTGGGCGGAACAGCACGATCCCCACGAAGAAGAGCCAGGTATTTTCCACTGCGGAAGATAACCAGCATGCAGTTTCCATACATGTCCTTCAGGGCGAACGGGAACTTGCCCTGCAAAACCGTACCCTGGGGCGTTTTGAGCTTATGGGAATCAACCCTGCGCCGCGGGGTGTGCCGCAGATTGAGGTGGCCTTCGATATTGACGCGAATGGAATAGTCCATGTGTCCGCCCGCGATCTTGGCACCGGGAAGGAGCAGAAAATACGGATTGAATCCTCAAGCGGACTCAATGAAGAGGAAATCAGCAGAATGGTCCGGGATGCGGAGTTGAATTCGGAGGAAGACAGGAAAGCCCGTGAGCTCATTGAGGCCCGGAATGAAGCGGATACCCTTGTGTATGCCGTTGAAAAGAG
>JAKQCH010000147.1 GCA_029573825.1 Spirochaetota bacterium
GCCTTCGCGGAGGATTTTTCCACGATACAGGAAAACCTGCAGGAAATACGGCCTACGGTGATAGTCAGTGTTCCGCGATTGTATGAAAAGATCCATGCCGGCGTTCTTTCCAGGGTGTCTGATGTTACCGGAATAAAGAGAAAACTTTTCGATGGCGCACTGAAAACCGCATCAAAAAATCTTCCCTATATCTGCCGCGAAATTCCGCGGAAAGGATTTTTTAAACTGCGGTATAATTTCTTTGACAGGCTGATTTTTTCAAAGCTGCGGGAAGCCCTTGGGCTGGACAGGATTAAGCTCGCAGTTTCAGGAGGAGGGCCGCTCTCGGTCACTGACGCGGAATTTTTTCTGGGTATGGGCATTCTTGTTCTTGAGGGTTTCGGTCTCACGGAAACAACACCGGTTACCAACGTGAACAGGCCCGGGCAGGTCAGGCCCGGTACAGTGGGGTCGCCTCTTGCTGATACCACGGTTAAAATATCAGATGAAGGGGAGATTCTCATTAAGGGACCCCAGGTCATGCTGGGATATTATAAAAATAAAGATGCCACACGGGAAGTTTTTACGAAGGACGGTTTTTTCAAGACGGGGGATATCGGCTCCATTGACGAGAAAAACAGGCTTTCCATTACCGGGCGTATCAAAGATATTATTGTCACCGCGGGAGGTAAAAATATATCGCCGCAGAATATTGAAAATAGCCTGAAGGGATCAAAGTATATTGAACAGGTGGCGATAATAGGTGACCGCAGGAAATTTCTCTCTGCTCTGATAATTCCGGTATTTGATGAGCTGAGAAAATGGGCAAAATCGAAAAAAATATCTTTTTCGAACAACAGTGAGCTTATCAGCAATGAACTGGTGGTTGGATTAATAGCTGAAGAGATTGATAAATATACAAAGCGCTTCTCCAGGGTTGAGCAGATACGAAAGTTCAAACTCCTCGATGCGGAATGGACCCAGGCAACGGAGGAATTAACTCCGACACTGAAGATCAAGCGTGCTGTTGTTGAAAAAAAGTATGCGCGTGAAATCGAAAGTATGTACATGGAGTGAAACGGGAAAAGTTCGCCTGTTGTATCGGTAATAAGGAGGAGCGGCATGTTATGAGATGCGGCCGCTCCTTTCCTGCCTAAAATTTTTTATGATTGAAGCTGAAAAACAGCAAAAAAACTTGACAGATGCTACCCCTGTCGGTAATATATCAACATATCTTGATATGGTAATATAAATGACACTGGTATCATATTTTAAGGCACTTTCTGACGAAACACGTCTTCGCCTGCTGAATCTGCTGAGTCACCATGAGTTAAATGTCAATGAGATCGTGTCGGTCATGGGTATGGGGCAGTCGCGTATTTCACGGCATCTCAAAATACTCAGTGATTGCGGCCTTGTGGAGTACAGGCGTGACGGACTGTGGGTTTTCTACAGCTCACGGAAGGACCGCACTCCCGGTGATGTCGGTGAGAAAATTGCTGATATACTGCACAGCGATACCGAATTACACCGTGACCTCGAGGGCCTCAATGAAGTTATCCGGAAACAATCGCAGGAAAAAACAAGGTTTTTCGATACCCTCGCGGCAAGTTGGGATTCAGTAAAGGGAGATATCCTGGGACCGGTGAATATTGCTGATGAAGTGCTTGCCCGAATTGGTGAAGGGGGGATTGTTGCGGACCTCGGATGTGGGACCGGCGAATTGCTTCCCTTTCTGAAGCAGCGGGCGGATGTTGTCATCGGTGTCGATAAATCCCCGAAAATGCTGGAAGAAGCCCGTTCCCGCCTCGGGGGAGGTATGGAGGGAATTGAGCTTCGTATCGGTGAAATGGAGCACCTCCCGATGCGGGACCATGAAGCGGATTCGGCAGTGCTCAGTATGGTGCTTCATCATCTTCCGTCACCTCGTGACTGTATAGGTGAGATAGCTCGCATTTTGAAAAAAGGCGGGCGGCTTGTTATCGCCGATCTCGAAAAACACGGGAATGAGCTGATGAGGACAAAATACGGGCACCGGTGGCTCGGTTTTTCAAGCGAAGAAATGGTGCAGTTGCTCGGAGACGCCGGGTTTCGCATGGACGAAGTGAAAGGTGTGCCGGTGAGCTATGACCTTACCGCAAATATAATTCTGTCTGTTTTGGAGTAAAATCCTGAAACGCAATATAGTTTAATAATTATTACATGAGGAGGATCAAATGAACGCAAAGAGTTCAGATGGTGTAAAGCCATTGGATAAAAATCTGGAATATAAGGTTGCCGACATGTCTCTGGCTGAATGGGGACGGAAGGAAATCCTGCTTGCAGAAGAGGAGATGCCGGGCCTTGTGGCAGTCCGCAAAAAATATGGCCCCCAGAAGCCGCTGAAAGGTTTAAAGGTAATGGGAAGTCTTCACATGACAATTCAGACCGCTGTTCTTATCGAGACACTCTATGAACTTGGCGCTGATATCCGCTGGGCATCGTGCAATATCTTTTCGACACAGGACCATGCTGCTGCGGCTATTGTCGCCGGGGGGAAAGCGAAAGTATTTGCATGGAAAGGTGAGAACCTTGAGGAATACTGGTGGTGTACAGAACAGGCGCTTACATGGCCGGACGGTTCGGGACCCAACCTTCTCGTTGATGACGGCGGTGACGCGACAATGTTTGTTCACTGGGGTGTGAAAGCAGAGAAGGACCCGTCAGTTCTCGACAAAACCTATGACAACAAGGAATTCCGCTGTGTTATCGACAGACTGAAGGCCAGTGTCGCCGGGAACAACAGGAGATGGACAGAAATTGCGAAGGGAATCATTGGTGTTTCAGAGGAGACAACTACCGGCGTTCACCGTCTTTATCATATGGAAAAAAGCGGGGAGCTGCTTTTTTCGGCAATCAACGTCAATGACTCCGTTACGAAGTCAAAGTTCGATAATCTCTACGGCTGCAGGGAGTCTCTCGCTGATGGTATAAAGAGGGCGACGGATATCATGGTTGCGGGAAAAGTTGTGGTGGTTTGCGGGTATGGCGATGTCGGCAAGGGATGTGCACAGTCCATGAGAGGTTTCGGTGCACGTGTTATTGTTACAGAAATTGACCCCATTTGCGCGCTTCAGGCAGCAATGGAAGGATATGAAGTGACAACTCTTGAGAGTGCGCTTCCGGAAGGGGATATATTCGTTTCCGCAACGGGAAACCTCGATGTAATCACCGGTGCCCACATGGAGGCAATGAAGGATGGCGCGATTGTCTGCAACATAGGTCACTTCGATAATGAAATAGCGATGTATTATCTTGAGGACAATTCTTTCTGTAAGAAAGAGGTT
>JAKQCH010000185.1 GCA_029573825.1 Spirochaetota bacterium
ATTCATCACGAAGGTCTATCATCTTAGCATATAACGATTTCGAATCTTCCGCGCCACGGATATACTCTTCAAAAAATGCCTTGATCGATCTGAGTTCAACAGCAGGATCCATTGGCTCCGGCATCGCCAGTTCCGCGTCACGGTGTAGTACGAAAGTATTCAAGAGATTATATATATTATCTTTGCTTCCATACTCCCAATCCGAAGGGGCCAGTTCAAATCCCGTTTCCAAGATAAGGTACCGTACAATTTTGGAAGCAGGAGTATCCATATCGTGCAGAAGAATTCTCTCCTTATACAATTCAAACACATCATTGAAAAAGCTTCCTTCGTCACTTTCAAGCATCTCAAAGGCCGGATCAATCCCTGCTTCCACGGGCTTCTCCTTGAGAATCGCCGCGCAGAAGCTGTGGATTGTCGATATACGGGCCGTCACCGCCATCACGAGCTGCGCTTCAAGCCGCTCACGCTTATCCCCTTCCGCTTCACTGATGAGCTCACTCAGGCGCTGAATGATACGCTCCCGCATTTCCCCCGCGGCCTTTTTGGTAAACGTAATGACGGCAATTTCATTCATTGAGAAACAGCCCTTCAGTGTGCCGCTCACAATCCGCTCAACCATCTCACGGGTCTTTCCGCTTCCGGCGCCGGCGTTCACCGCGATTGTCCGGTCATGGTCCTGTTTAATAATAATGCGGCCTTCCTGATCTTCGGTTTCAATATGTTCATTCTTTTTCACATTCATGATCATTCCATCTCCTTTATCCAGTTGTATTTTTCCACAAGCATATTGTCGCCCTGAAGCTTCTGTTTTACCTGTATTCCGATATAGCTGCTGCAGATGGGAGTGAAATCACAAAATGTGCAATCACCTGTTGGATAGAAAGAACCGCTTTTCATAACCTCCCGGATGTATGTAAAGATGGTGTCCATATTTTGCCTTACCTCATCTGTATACTCATTGAGAATTGGTCCCTTTGCATCTTTCACCGGGTAATATCCTGCACGAATCACCGCATCATCCGCTCCGTATATTTTTTTCAGCACTTCCGCGTATATGAACGCCTGAATACGGCTACCGCCCTTGAGAATGCCTTTCGTATACTGCTCTTGCTTTGATGTTTTATAATCAATAATATCGTACCCGTTATCGGTTTTATCAATGCGGTCAATCTTTCCGTTGAAGGTCAGCTTCATGCCGCCAAACATAATTTCACACGGCGCTTTTTCTTCAGTTCCGAATGCCAGCTCAAACTCCATCGGCCTGTTCGTATTTTCACACTCGAAGGCCAGAAAGTTCTCCAGATATCTCTGTATCTCCTTCCTGCGTTTTTCCCACATCACAGGGAAACGGAGCTCATGATTTTCAACAAACGTGTCCATGACGCTGTCACGGACGGTATTGAGAACGCCGGAATAGTTCTCTGGAGATATGTTCTCATCAACCACACGCCGCATGAACTTCTCCAGTATTTCATGGACAAGAGACCCGGTCTGCATTGCGTCAATGTCCTCCGCGGGGACCGGCTCATCAACAGCCTTGAGATTCATGACCCGCTCCAGAAAATAGCTGTAGGGGCACTGCACCATCTTTGTTGAAGCAGTCGCGGAAAAATGACCTGTGCCGCTGTATTCGT